>CAMPAL010000006.1 GCA_946631855.1 uncultured Treponema sp.
ATTTTTACTTGATTCACCACTTTTTTTTCGGTTAGATTTAACGTGATTCAATGCGGGCCATTGACTTAAATCTGTGAAAATCAGTAATATAAAAAAAGAAACGGCAAAGAGGTCGTAGATATTAATCTGAAATTTATTCGGGTTATTGTCTACGGCCTCTTTTTTTTTGCCAAAAGAATTTAGTGCAAGGAGGATTGTGTATGTGTGGTTTTGTAGGATGTTTTGATCTTAATAGTGGAAGTATGCCTATAAATGAAGGTTTGAAGGAAGAATTACGCAATCAGGTTTTGGAAATGTCTAAGAAGATTCGGCATCGTGGTCCGGATTGGAGCGGCGTTTATACTGGTGAAAATGCAATTTTGAGTCATGAACGTCTTTCGATTGTTGATCCTCTTTCTGGTAAGCAGCCTTTAATTTCTGATGATGGAAAAATTATTCTGGCAGCCAATGGGGAAATTTATAATCACAAGGAAATTCGCAAGGAATTTGAGGGAAAATATAATTTTAAGACTTTTTCTGACTGTGAAGTTATCATCCCTCTTTATAAAACATATGGAAAGGATTTTATTGAAAAATTAAGCGGGATTTTTGCTTTTGCTCTTTATGATAGTGAAAAAGATGTTTATTTAATTGCTCGTGATGAAATAGGGGTCATACCTCTTTATCAGGGTTGGGATAAGGCTGGTCGTTATTATGTGGCATCTGAACTTAAAGCTTTAGAGGGAAATTGTCAGACTATTGAAGAGTTCCCAAATGGTTATTATTTCTATTCTAAAGATGATAAACCTACTCGCTGGTATTTCCGTGATTGGGAAGATTATGGAAAAGTAAAGAGTAATCCTAAAGCTTGTGATGAAAGGGGACAGATAATCAATCCTGTTGTAATTGATAAGGTTCGTAATGGACTTGAAAATGCGGTAAAGCAGCAGCTTATGTCTGACGTTCCTTATGGAGTTTTACTTTCTGGCGGTCTTGATTCATCTATTATTGCAGCAATTACTCAAAAGTTTTCTAAAAAACGTATTGAAAGTGATTCTAAGGAAGCTGCCTGGTGGCCTCAGTTGCACTCTTTTGCTGTTGGGCTTGAAGGTTCTCCTGATTTAATTGCTGCTAAAAAAGCGGCTGATTATATTGGAACTGTTCATCATGAGGTTCATTTTACAATTCAGGAGGCATTAGATGCCTTACCGGATGTTATCTATCATATTGAAACTTATGATATTACTACTGTTCGTGCTTCTACTCCTATGTATCTTCTTGCTCGTGTAATTAAATCTATGGGAATTAAGATGGTTCTTTCTGGTGAAGGTTCAGATGAATTGTTTGGCGGATATCTTTATTTTCATAAAGCTCCAAATGCTCAGGAATTTCATGAGGAACTTGTTCGTAAAATGAGTAAATTGCATCTTTATGATTGTTTAAGGGCTAATAAATCTCTTATGGCATGGGGTGTAGAAGGTCGTGTTCCTTTCCTTGATAAAGAATTTATTGATATTGCTATGAATTTGAATCCTTGTGACAAGATGAATATTAAAATGCCTGATGGAAGTCAGCGTATGGAAAAGTGGATTTTACGTAAGGCTTTTGAGGATATGCTTCCTGAAAGTATTTGCTGGAGACAGAAAGAACAGTTTTCTGATGGTGTTGGTTATAACTGGATTGATACTTTGAAAAAGATGACTGAAGAGAAGGTTTCTGATGCAGAATTTGCCCGTCGTGAAAATCGATTCCCTGTAAATCCTCCTAAAACTAAGGAAGAATATTATTATCGTGAGATTTATAGTCGTCTTTTCCCTAGCGATTCTGCTGCTAAAGTTGTACCTCATGAGGCTGGAGTTGCATGTTCAACAGCAAAGGCTTTGGAGTGGGATGTTGCCTGGAAAAATATGGATGAGCCAAGCGGACGTGCAATAAATGGCGTTCATAAGGATGCTTATTTTTGATTTTTGTGACGAGAGAGTTATGAAATGAGATGGGTGGAGGGGACAGACCCCTAAAATTTTAGGGGTCTGTCCCCAATTATGTAATTTATGAATAAGCAATCTAATATAAAAAATATTCTTGTAAAGTTAAAAGGAACAAAAGAAGAAGAATTATTAAAACAGGTTGAAACATCATTTGAACATATAGAAAAAGAGCAAAAAGAATGGTATGAAAAGTCCGGATTTTTATGTGTTGATGGATGTGGAGAGTGCTGTAGAAATTTTGAACCAGATTTGTTGGAATGTGAAGCTTTGTATATGGCAGCCTGGATAATTGAGAATCAACCGGAAGTTGCTAACGATTTAATTAATGGAAAATTTCCTTATCCAAGAAATAAAGGTTGCCAGTTTTGGGATGAAAACGGAACATACCATTGTTCTATTTATAAAGGTAGGGCTTTTATTTGTCGTCTTTTTGGAGCATGTGGAAGTAAAGGAAAAACTGGAGAGATTCTTTTTAAGCCATGTAAATTTTATCCAGAAGAAAAATTAAGATCTTTTAGAATACCTTTAGTACATCGACAGTACTGTACTGAAGAAATTAAAGAAATATTTGGAGTTTTACCTCCTTTGATGAGTGATTTAATGGAATCTGCTTTATCATTTTCTCCTGATAATTCTGAAACAAATCTGATTAGAGATATTTTGCCTTCTGCAATTCGAAAACTTTCTTGGATTATTAAGATGAACAATGATGTTGAAATATAGATGATTTTTTTTATTTTAAGGGATAAATTAAAGGGGACAGACCTCTAAAATTAATTTTTATTTTTAGTCATTTCCTTTTTTTGAGCAAGTTTGTCTATATTATATTTGGAATATGTCGAGGAAACCAAGATTTTATGGGGAAACGGGAATTTATCATATAATTCTTCGTGGAAATAATTATCAAAACATTTTTTATGATGATGAAGATCGAAAAGTATTTATAAATCGGCTGAGAAAGTATGTAAAAATCAAACAAATAGAACTATATGCTTTTTGTCTGATGGATAATCATGTTCATTTATTGATAGGGAATGGAAATGATTTTATGCCAGATTTTATAAAAAGACTTTTATGCTCTTATGTTTATTATTTTAATCATAAATATGAAAGATGCGGCCATTTATTTCAGGGAAGATATAAGAGTGAAGCTATAGAAAATGTTGAATACTTTAAGACAGTTTATCGGTATATTTTACAAAATCCGGAAAAAGCAAGAATTTGTGCCTGGAAAAATTATAAATGGAGTTCATATTTTCTAGAATATAAGAAATATAATTTTCTTAATGAAGAATATGTATTATCGATATTTGAAGGGAAAACTGTTTTAGAGAGTTTTTTGACTTATGATAATTCAGATTTGTGTATGGAATATTATACAGATAGTATAAATTATTTATATTATGATGAATTAAAAATACAATTTATAAAGAAGTTATTCAAAATACAAAAAATTCAAGATTTTATTCAGTTTGAACCAGAAGATAGAAAATCTAAAATAAAGTTTCTTAAAAAGATAGGCTTTTCGGTAAATCAAATTTCCAGAATTACAGGCATTGAAAGATTGATTGTAAAAAAAGCATAAAATTCTTTATTAATCTGTTTATTAAGCTTTAAAAAAATTTTTTTTCAAGTAAAAATTTATATCTTTTTTTATATAATTCCTGACATTTTGTATAAATATTTGTAAAAATTTGTGTTATCCGGGGAAAATAATTTTAAAAAATGGGGTCTGTCCCCTTTGTTATTCCACATCCCACCATCAAAAATTTATTCTCACAAAAAAAATTAAGTAAATTTTAAGTTTCTACTATTGAATTGCATGTTTATCCTTTTTATAATTAATTTTATTTAATTCGTATTTAGGAGGAATAATATGAAGAAGGTATTAGCAGGTATTGTAATGGCTGCTATTTGTTTATCTACTGTATCTGCAGCAAAGAAAAACAAATTGATTAAAGTTGGTGTAATTCAGCTTGTAGAACACTCAGCTCTTGATGCAAATTATAAAGGATTTGTTGATGGATTAGCAGAAGCAGGTTATATTGACGGTGAAAATATTAAGATTGATTACCAGAATGCTCAAGGTGAACAGGCTAACTGTGTAACAATTGCTCAGAAATTTGTAAATGGCAAAGATGATTTGATTTTTGCAATTGCTACTCCAGCAGCACAGGCTGTTGCAAATCTTACAAAAAAGATTCCTATTGTAATCTCTTCAGTTACAGATCCAGAATCAGCAAAACTGGTAAAATCAAATAAAAATCCAGAAACAAATGTAACTGGAACATCTGATCTTACTCCATGTGCAGCACAGATGGAATTGATAACAAAACTTTTCCCTAATGCAAAAACAGTAGGTATGATTTATTGTTCAAGTGAACAAAACTCAATGTTCCAGGTTAAGCTTGCAGAAGAAGCATGTGATAAACTTGGTCTTAAGTATGTAGAAGCAACTGTTTCAAATTCAAATGAAATTCAGCAGGTTACTCAGTCTCTTTGTCAGAAGGTTGATGTTATTTATTCTCCAACAGATAATATGATTGCTGCAGGTATGCCTCTTGTAGCAAAAATTGCAATTGAAAATAAAAAACCAGTTATTTGTGGTGAAGAAGGAATGGTTACAGCAGGCGGTCTTGCAACTTATGGTATTAATTACTATGAACTTGGAAAACAGACTGCAAAAATGGCTGTAGAAATTCTTAATGGTAAGAAACCTGCAACTATGCCAATTCAGTATCTTGATGTTTGTGACTTTGTTGTAAATGAAGAAACTGCAAAAGCAATTGGTGTAACTATCAATTCAGACCTTTTGAAATAATTTAATTTCGTGTAGAATATCTGGCAACAATCAATAAACTCTTGGTTGTTGCCAGTTTAAATTTTAGTGGAGTTTAAAATGTTAGTTTTAGATTTTCTGCAGCGTGTGTTATCTGCTTTACCTGGAGCAATTTCTCAAGGTGTGCTTTGGGGAGTAATGACTTTAGGTGTGTATTTAACCTTTAGGATTCTTAATGTTGCAGATATGACTGTAGATGGAAGTTTTGCAGCAGGTGGTGCAATTACAGCTATTTTAATTGTTAAAGGAATGAATCCTTATTTAACCCTTTTATTTGTATTTTTTATGGGGTTGGCTTGTGGTGCTGTTACAGGCTTTATGACAACAAAATTAAAAATTAATATTCTTCTTGCATCTATTCTTACACAGATTGCATTGTATTCTATTAATATTCGTATAATGGGAAAAGCAAATACTCCAATGCTTGGTATGAATACAATGATGACTTTATTCGTTTCTGGAGTTTGTCATATAGTTGCGCTTTTCAAAGGTGTTCATGATCCGGAAGCTTTTGAAGCATTATTGTGGGATGTTGAAGAAGTATTTTCAACAACCACATCGTCATTAATTTTGGGAATTATTTTTATTACAATCATTATTTTTGTTATGTACTGGTTCTTTGGTACAGAATATGGTTCTGCAATTAGAGCCACAGGAAGTAATGAACATATGGTTAGAGCACTTGGTGTTAATACTGATACAACAAAGATTGTTGGACTTATGATTGGAAACGGTCTTGTTGCATTGAGTGGAGCTTTGGTTGCTCAAAGTCAGGGATATGCTGATGTTGGAATGGGAACTGGTACAATCGTTGTTGGTCTTGCTTCTATCATCATAGGGGAAGTTCTTTTTGGAACCCGATTTGGTTTATGGTGGACATTACTTTCTGTTGTGCTTGGTTCTGTAATTTATCGTATTGTTATTGCAATTGTTCTTGAAATGGGATTGAAATCAACTGATTTGAAGTTACTTACAGCTTTAGTAGTTGCAATTGCTTTGTCAGTTCCTGTGTTTAAATCAAAAATTAATAGTAAGAAAAATGCTTATAAAGGTCCTGCTAATGAAGTTAATACTAGACATGCAGATGATCATTTTAAGCATTCTACAGCAGATAACTAGGTTGGGGGAGAAGATATGTCTACAATGTTAAAACTTTCAAATATTACAAAGACCTTTAATCCTGGTACTGTAACTGAAAAGAAAGCTATCCGTGGAATTGATTTAGAATTGGAAGATGGTGATTTTGTTACAATCATTGGTGGTAATGGGGCTGGAAAATCAACCTTATTAAATATTATTGCAGGTGTTCATTATACAGATACTGGTTCAATTGAACTTGATGGAAAAAATCTTACTGGAAAACCAGAGCATTATAGAGCACAGTTTTTAGGAAGAGTTTTTCAGGATCCAATGATGGGTACTGCAGCAAATATGGAAATTGAAGAAAATCTTGCTATGGCTATGCGTCGCGGGAAAAAAAGAGGGCTTGCATGGTACATCAAGAATGAAGAAAAAGAATTGTATCGTGAAAAATTAGCTCTTCTTGATCTCGGTCTTGAAAATCGTATGAATGCTAAAGTTGGACTTCTTTCTGGTGGACAGCGTCAGGCTCTAACTTTGCTTATGGCAACTTTACAAAAGCCAAAACTTCTTCTTTTAGATGAACATACTGCGGCATTGGACCCAAAAACTGCAAAAAAAGTTCTTGAACTTACTGAAGAACTGGTTAAAAAAGATAATCTCACAACTTTCATGGTTACACATAATATGAAAGATGCAATTCGTTATGGAAATCGTTTGATTATGATGATGGATGGCCGAATTGTTTATGATGTTCGTGGCGATGAAAAGAAAAATCTTAAAGTTGAAGATTTGCTTGAAAAATTTAATGCAAGTGGTGTAGTAAGCGATAAACTTCTTGGATAATTTTTTTTAAGGTAGGGGTCTGTCCCCCCATCCCTTAATAATGTATTTTTCAACAAGAGCGGGGTCTGTCCCCGCTTTGATTTTTTTAGCATTGTAAACCTGCAACTTGATTTAAAGTTTACAATGTATTACTCTTCATCATCATGAAAAACAAAAATATTTTAAAAATTTCTTTTATTGCATTGTTTGCAGCAATTATTTGTATTGGCTGCTTTCTTAGAATTCCTTTGGGACCTGTACCAATTGTTCTTCAAAATGCTCTGTGTATTTTGACATCTGCAATTCTGGGTTCTTTCCTGGGAGGTATTCCAACTGCTTTATTTTTACTTGCAGGTTTAATTGGTTTACCTGTTTATGCTGGTGGAACAAGCGGTATAGCAGTTTGGGCTGGACCTACTGGAGGATTTTTACTGGGTTATTTATTGGGTGCAGTTGTAACCGGGTTTGTTGCTGGTCGTCCTTCTGTTTCTGATAAAAAGTTCAGCTGGAAAAATTTAATTAGAATTACAATTGCTATTTTTGCTGGAATGGTGATTTTGTATGTTCCAGGTATCATTCATTTTGCCAGATGGGCTGAAAAAGCAGGACGTATTCCAGCCGATAAGACTGCCTTTGCCTATACAATGGCTGCTTGTGTAATTCCTTATATTCCTGGGGATTTGTTGAAAATTGTAGTAGCAATTCCAGTTGCATTAAAAATACGTCCAATTCTTGCTCAATATCTGTATAATGATAAAAAAAAGGGTAATCAGGCAGAAGAGGTTTAATTAATGATAAAGATTCAGAATATAAGAAAATCATTTCAAACACTGGATGGAGAAAAACAGGCTCTTAAAAATGTTTCTTTTGAACTTGAAGACGGAAAATGTCTTTTAATTGGAGGCGAAAATGGTTCAGGAAAGAGTTTGTTAATGTCTATTATTGCAGGTTTGGAAGATGCTGATTCTGGATCTATTGAATTGAATGGTAAGAGGGTTGGACTTGTTTTTCAGGAAGCTGAAACTCAAATTCTTGGAGAAACTCCACGTGAGGATATAGCTTTTGGACCTAAGAATTTAGGATGGAAAAAAGTTGATGTAGAGGCTGCTGTACTGAAAGCTTTGCAAAAGACAGGTCTGTCCCCTAAAGCAGATTATCCGGCAAGATTTTTATCTGGTGGTGAAAAACGTCGTCTGGCCCTTGCCTGTATGATAGCTATGGATCTTCCTATTATCATTATGGATGAACCATATGCTAATTTGGATTATCAAGGTGTAAAGCAGGTAAACGGATTAATTAAACAGTTAAAATCTGAGGGAAAGACCATAATAATTCTTTCTCACGAGATAGAAAAATGTCTTGGACTTGCGGACAGATTTATTGTTTTATTCCGTGGTGAAAAAGTTTTTGATTCGGATCCGCAATCTGCACTGAATGAAGATTTGGAAAAATGGAACATAAGAAATCCGATGGTTACTTACAAAAATCTAGAGGATTTCATATGGTAAAGTATTCACTTTTTGCATATAAACCAGGTTCTTCTTTTTTACATAAATGTCCTGCCTGGTGTAAAATCCTATTTATTCCTTTATTAAATATTCTTTTTTTATGTTTACCTCCATATTTTTCGCTGGGATTAATGATTTTTCAGGTAATTCTGGCTTTTTGTTTGGGGTTTTCAATTCGTGAGCAACTTTCTGATTTAAGGCCAATTATTTACTATGCTGTTCTTCTTTTTCTATTTCAATTGATTTCCTGGTTCATTGGGGGTCTGTCCCCTATGGAAGGTGGAATGAATTTAAATCTTAGGGGGCTGTCCCCTCAAAGTTTTGCTCAAACTTTCTCCTGGACTGCAGAAAAAGAAACTGTATTTTTACTTATAAAATTATTTGCCATTATGCAGAGTGCATCTCTGGTTTTTAAGACCTCATCATCTCTAGAATTGAGAGAAGGAATAGGAAAGCTTTTTGGATACAACTCTGTTTTTACAAATGCAATTTCAATGTTTCTAAATTTTATTCCTATGCTTTCAAAAATCTGGGAGGAATTGAAAAGAGCCTGGATTGCAAGATCTGGAAAAGCGAACTTAAAAATGTATCTGATTCTTTTACCTGTATTATTTTCTGTAGGAATGAAAAAAGCCTTTAATATGGCAAGAACTATTAGTATTAGAAAGTAGATTAATAGTAGGGCTGTTTTTTAAATATCCGAGTGCAAACTTACTTCACCAGAGTTTAGTGTTTTTCTGCTGCCATCTTCCAATTGAACAACCAATCCTGCTTTGTCATCTATATCAATTACTTGAGCAAAATAAGCTGCTTTGTCATCACCAATGATTGGATGTACCTGTACTTTATCACCTATTAAAAATGATGAATTTCTATATTCCTTCATCACACTTGCAGTATCTTCATCAAAAATTTTTAGTGTTTCCCCTGCAACAAGTGCTGCAAGCTGGCATCGTGTGATATTTTCGTCAGGATTTTTTCCAGTGATTGAACCGGCAGATTTGTTTGCATTAAAAATATCCTGGTTATCGCTTATATTTATGCCAATCCCAATTACTGCAGATTCTATACTTCCTGTTTCAAAATTGGTAAATCCTTCTGTAAGTATCCCGCAAACTTTTTTGCCATTTATATAAATATCATTTATCCATTTTATCTTTGCATCTATTTTGTACAGTTTTTTGATGACTCGTTTTACAGCAACTGCACTAAAAGCTGTAAGTTTTGCAGGTTCTGTAATACCACCTTCTGGTGCATAGATTACAGAAAGGTAAATTCCGGTTTTTGATGGTGAAACAAAAGTTCGTCCAAGTCTTCCTCTACCTGCAGTTTGACTTTCTGCAACAATGATGGAATTGTGATATTTTTTTCCAGCAGGGGACAGACCCCCATTTGCAAGTCTTAATGCACCACATTCCGAAAGGATTTTTTTTGCATATGTATTGGTTGAATCTATGTTTTTAAAACATTCGATATTGCCTTTTACAAAATCCGGGTAATCTTCTGCAAGATACTTTATCAGCATATCTTTTGAGAAAACATCTGCCGGCCCTTGTAATATATATCCACCATTTGTTGTTCCTTCTATCTGACAGCCTTCTTCTCTAAGAGTTTTTATTGCTTTCCAGATTGCAGCCCGACTAACTCCGCAGAATTGAGCAATTTTTTCTCCAGAAACAGTTTGATTATGATTTTGTGAAAGAATTTCCAGAACTTTATCTTTTGTGGTCATGAATAAATTATATCGTTTTTAAGAAGTATTTTGAATAAGTTTGATGATTGTGATTAAGGGGGACAGACCCCTCCTTATTAAAATGCTTTACTATAGGGGTCTGTCCCCCCCCCCTTTCCCATCCTTTTGACAACTTTTCATCATCCTTTTATATTTTAAAAATGACTTTAGATGAAAAATTAGTTCAAATTAAACCAAGTTCCCGCCAGTTGGCTTTTCAAGAGCTGGAATTTTATGCTTTTGTTCATTTCACGGTAAATACTTTTAAAAATAAAGAGTGGGGGGATGGAAAAGAGTCGCCATCAATTTTTAATCCTACTCAGTTTGATCCTGAACAATGGTGTAGTGCTATAAAATCTGCCGGCATGAGGGGGCTTATTTTGACCTGTAAACATCATGATGGATTTTGTCTTTGGCCAAGTAAGTTCACCAATCATTCAATTTCTTCAAGTCCATATAAAAATGGTAAGGCTGATATAGTTGCAGATGTTTCTCATGCCTGTAAGAAATTCGGCCTGAAATTTGGGATTTATCTTTCACCCTGGGATAGGAATTCTAAACTTTATGGTCAGGGCAAAGCTTATGACGATTATTTTATTAATCAGCTTACAGAACTTTTGACAAATTATGGTCCAGTTTTTTCTGTGTGGTTTGACGGAGCATGTGGAGAAGGGCCAAATGGAAAAAAGCAGATATATGATTTTCCCCGATATTATGAGGTAATTCGCAAACTTCAACCTCAGGCCTGCATTTCTGTTTGTGGTCCAGATGTTCGATGGTGTGGAAATGAGGCAGGTCATTGCCGCGAAGCTGAGTGGAGTGTTGTACCTCTGCGTACAAAAGATACTGAAATAATTAAAGAAAAAAGTCAGCAGGATGATTCTCAGGAATTCCGTCAGCGAAAAATTTCTGCTTGTGATGAAGATTTAGGCAGTCGAACAGCATTGGAAAATGAAAAAGATTTAATCTGGTATCCTGCAGAAGTAAATACGTCTATCAGACCAGGCTGGTTTTATCATCCGGAAGAAGATAATGGGGTCCGTCCCCTCTCTGAATTAATCGACATCTATTATAAATCTGTTGGAGGAAATGCTACATTCCTTTTGAATATTCCACCAACTCCTTTAGGTCTTTTTCATCAAAATGATGTTCAAAGGCTTAAGGAAATTGGAGATTATTTGAATAAGGCCTTTGGAAAAAGTATTGCAAAGTTAGATTTTCCAACTTATGAACATCATGAAAATGCTTTTCTTTATCACCTTTCTTTTGATGAAGCTGAAATCAGGCATGTTGTACTTCAGGAAGATATTTCAAAAAGTCAGCGTGTAGAATCTTTTACCCTTGAAATTAATCAAAATGGAAAGTGGGAAAGTTTTTATAATGGAAAAGTAATTGGCTATAAAAAAATAATTCGTCTTGAAAATCCGGTAAAAAGTGGTCAGATAAGGATAAAGATTTTGGATTGTCGTTTAGAGCCAGTGTTAAAATCAATCGCTGTTTATTAAATCTAAAAAAATGGTATTATAGCAAAAAAGGATGAAAGTTATGAAAAATGAAACAACTCTTAAACAATGGCATGATGATGATCTGGTAAAATTTCACAAGGAATTTAAACTTACTTTTGGCCAGTGTGATATTAATAATAAACTTACACTTGCAGAACTTCTGCTTATGACTTCAGATACTGCGGTGGAAGATTACAATCAAAAAGGTCTTTCCTGGCAATATCTGGTAGATAACGGAGTTACAATTCTAACTTCCCGTTCAGCTTTTCATATTGAAAAAATGCCTGTAGCAAATCAGAAAATTACTTTGAATACTTGGGAAGAAAAATCTGAAGGTTTGCAGCTTTCCCGTAAATATGAAATTATTGATTCAGAATCTGGCGAGCTTTTGATAAAAGGATGGAGTTTTTGGACTGTTGTTGATTTTCAAAAAAGAAAGATTATTCCACCAAAAATGTTTACTTTAAGACCAGAACCAACAGTTTCAACTGATTATGATGGTGTTAAGCCTGGAAAAATCTCTCTTCCTGAAACAATGAAAGAAATTGGCAGTCATAAGATTGTCTTTTCTGATATGGATGCAAATGGTCATACTAATAATTCAAAATATATCAATTTTGTTTTGGATTCTTTACCTGCAGAATATCAGAATAAAACTTATAAGGATTTTAAAATAAATTATTCAAAAGAAGCTGTATTGAATGATGAAGTTTCTGTACAGGCTGAATTTGCCGGTACAGAAAACAAAATCATTATTGCTGGTAAAAACAAGGGAGAATCTTGTTTTGAATGTGAGCTATTTTATTAATTTGAAATATCCATATGGAACAAATTGATACCCTTCTTAATGGCAGAAAAATTATTCAGGATCCTCAACGTTTTCAGTTTGGAATTGACGCAGTGCTACTTGCAAATTTTGCAGCAAAAGAAACACGTAATAATGATAAAGTAATTGATTTGGGAACTGGAACAGGAATTATTCCTTTGCTTATGGAAACATCAACCTTAGCATCATCTTTTACAGGCCTTGAGATACAGGAAGAATCTGCTCAAATGGCTGCCAGAAGTGTTGAACTTAACAAACTTTCTACCAAAGTTCAGATTGTCCAGGGCGATATTAAAGCTGTTTCATCTATTTTTCCAAAACATTCCTTCAACGTGGTAACATCAAATCCACCTTACATGATTAATGAACACGGTCGCCAGAATGATGGAGATGCAAAATCTATAGCCCGTCATGAAGTTTTGTGTACGCTTGAAGATGTTGTAGATGCTGCAGATTATCTTCTATGTCCTCATGGAAAATTTTTTATGATTCACAGGCCTTTCCGTCTTCCTGAAATTTTTTCTGCATTGCAAAAGCATAATCTTGAAGTAAAACGGATGAGACTTGTTTATCCTTTTGAAGACAAAGAACCTAATATGGTTTTGATAGAAGCTCGTAAAAATGCAAGACCAGAGTTAAAAGTTGAATCGCCTTTGATTGTTCGTTTTAATGAAGGGCCAAAAAAAGGTTCTTATACTGATGAAATTCAGGAAATTTATAATTCTTCAAAGATTTTTTCTAAAGAGTCTTTAAAATAGTATCTACAAGTTTAATTGTTTTGTTTAAAGAACTTTCATCTGTTGGAAGAGCAAAAAGACTTCCGGCTCCACAATCAGGATTTTGACGAACAGTTTCTTTTCTTTTTACAATATAAAAATCCCTCTGCTGAAATATTATAGAGGTGATTGCTGATGCAAGATCCTTCAACTCTTTTTCATTTTTCTTGCCAATTTTATCAACTGAAGCAAAAGCTGAAAGTATTTCTTTTATTTCGTTTGTAACAGATTCTATTTCTTTTTTAACAATATTCAGTGCATCAAGATTAAAATACTGTTCTGTATGTAAAAAGACATAAATTTGAAATAAAGGTTCATTTTCATACATTTCAAAAAAGCGTGTAATCATCTTTTTAAAAAATGCTGATGGAGTAGTTTTGTTGTTTTGTATTGATTCAAGACTTTTTTCAGGAAGAAATTTTATAGATTCAACTTCTTTTCCGCAGTGATAAATTGTTGCATCATACATTGCGTCACGGTTTTCAAAATGATTGTAGAGGGACGCTTTTTTAATTTCCAGAATTTCTGATATATCAGCAAGAGATGTTGCACCGGCACTTTTTTCAAATGCACTGGTTAAAAATGATTGAATGATTTTTTCCTGAGAAATATTCTTTTTACTCATATTTATTGTATCGGTAACTAACGGGTATTAGTTTATGTTTTTCTACTTGCTTTGTATTTAAAATCTCATTATACTAAGTTTTAATTGACAAATATGACAAAAAATGTCATTTTGAACCAAAAGATGGAGAAAAAGTTCATATGGTTTTTGATTCAAATTACACAATTCCTAAATTAGTTAGGGATTCAGCTGAAAAGTGGCCTGAAGTTGTTGCTCAGTATCACAAAGTAGTAAAAGGTGGAGAATTTCAGCCTGTTTTGTATCGTGAAATGTATCAGTTTGCTTTGGATGTTGCAGCAGGATTGATTACTATTGGTGTAAAACGTGGTGATTTAATTGGTCTTATTGCTGATAACCGTGCTGAATGGTTGTATACAAGTGTTGCAATTAATGGTCTTGGAGCTATAGATGTTCCTCGTGGTTGTGATGCAACACCTAATGATTTAGTTCAGATTTTAGGAATTACAGAAATTAAAACTGTTGTTGCAGAAAATGGTTCACAGGTAAATAAAATCGTATCTTTGAAAGATCAGTTACCATGTCTTGAAAGAATTATTGTTTTTGAGAATGAAGTAAAACCTGAATTTCTGGAACTTGCAAAAACAAATAAGGTTGAGATTCTTTTCTATAAAGATATTTTAGCTACAGGTCAGAAGTGGCGTATTGAAAATCCTGGAAAGGTTGAAGAAGAATTTGATAAGGGTAAGGGTGAAGATATTTGTACAATCATCTTTACTTCAGGTACAACCGGAACTCCAAAAGGCGTTCAGTTAACACATGGTGGATATCTTGCTCAGCTTGATGAAATTCCAGAACGTATTTTTATTAATCCTGGTGATAAGGCTTTGTCAGTTCTTCCTGTATGGCACGTATTTGAACGCGAAGTTGAATATGTAATTTTGATTCAGGGTGGAACTCTTTGTTATTCAAAACCTGTTGGTTCAATCCTCCTTGCAGATTTTAAGGCAATTAATCCTCATCTTTTACCAGCTGTTCCTCGTGTATTTGAAGCAGTTTATGACGGTATTACAAAGAAGATGCGTAAGGCTGGTGGAATTGTTCTTAAGCTCTTTAATTTTTTCGTCGGAGTTGCAAAACTTCAGAAAAAAATGTCTCGTTTAATGTTTAATCAGAATGCTTGTTTTACAAGATACACACCGGTATTGTGGTGGATTTTGTTCATCATCCCATGGTCTTTACTCTGGCCTCTTTACTGGCTTGGTGATTTGATTATTTTCCGTAAGATTAAGTCTATGCTTGGTACTAACTTCCGTGCAGGTATTGCTGGTGGTGGCGCTTATCCAAAAACTATTGATGAATTCTTCTGGGCTATTGGTGTTGAAATTGTAGAAGGATATGGACTTTCAGAAACTTCTCCAATTGTTGCAGTTCGTCCTATTGCGGCTCCAATTTTTCGTACAATCGGTTCACCAATTCGTGGTGTTCAGGCTCGTATCGTTGATCCAGTTGATGGATTTGTTCTTGAACGTGGAAAACAGGGTGTTCTTCAGATTAAAGGTCCAACTGTAATGAAGGGTTACTACAAGCGTCCAGATTTAACTGCAAAAGTTATTAATGAAGAAGGATGGCTTGATACAGGCGACTTAGCTATTATGACAATCCATAATGAACTTCAGATTCGTGGACGTATCAAGGATACAATCGTTCTTCGCGGTGGTGAAAACCTTGAACCTGTACCAATCGAAACAAAACTTTCAGAATCTCGCTTTATCAAGCAGGCTGTAGTTCTTGGTCAGGATATGCGTTATCTTGGTGCTTTAATCCTTGTTGATGAAGAAGAACTTAAATCATACGCAGAAGAAAATGGTATGCAGTATGATACTTTTGAAAACTTCCTTCAGACAGAAGCAGTTCAGAAGCTTTATGAAACAGAAATTGCAACCCTTATTAGTTCTAAAAATGGATTTAAGATGTTTGAAAGAATTGCAAAATTCCAGCTTATTACAAAATCATTTGAAGTTGGTGTTGAACTTTCTGCAAAACAGGAAATCATGCGTTTCAGAATTAATGAAATTTATAAAGATAAGATTGCAGAAATGTTTGCTGATAATGACAATTAATTTCTAAAACTTATTCTAAAAGGCCTGGAAGTAATTCCGGGCTTTTTCTTTTTTAAATGGATTTTATGTGTGAGGGGACAGACCTCTAATATTTTAGGGGTCTGTCCCCCCATTTCTTTATCAGGGGTCTGTCCCCCCCTCTCTTTATCTACAAAAATAAATTTGTCAAATTCCCACTTTTATTATTATTTTTTAATTATAGGAGTTTTGTAATGAAACATGAATTTCAAACAGAAGTAAATCAACTTCTTAAATTACTTATTCATTCACTTTATTCAAATAAAGACATTTTCCTTCGTGAAATTGTTTCAAATGCGTCAGATGCTTTGGACAAATTAAAGTATCTCACAGTTTCTGATGACGCTTACAAATCAATCAAATTTGAGCCAAGAATCGATATCTCTTTTGATGAGAAAGATTCAATTCTTACCGTTCAGGATTCTGGAATTGGTATGAATGAAGAAGACCTCACAAACAACCTGGGTACAATTGCTCGTTCTGGAACAAAAGCATTCATGGAACAGCTTACAGCAGAAGCATCTAAGGATTCTGCCTTGATTGGTCAGTTTGGTGTTGGTTTCTATTCAGCATTTATGGCTGCTAAAAAAATTGATGTTTACACTCGTAAGGCTGCTGGTGATGGAAAAATCATGCACTGGTCTTCGGATGGAACAAATTCTTACGATATAGATGAAATTGCAATCGACAGCAGTATTTCTAAAAAATACGGTTTTGATGATGTAAATAAAACTGGTTCTGCAATTGAAATGCACTTGAATGATGATTCAAAAGAATTTGCCTCACGCTGGAAGCTTGAAGAACTTATCAAAAAGTATTCAGATCATATTGCATTCCCAATTTATCTTCATTATGAACAGAAAAAATATGATGATAAAGGAAAAGAAACTGGTAGCGAAAGCAAAATAGATCAGATTAACTCAGCATCTGCTTTGTGGAAAAGACCAAAATCTGAACTTAAAGAAAAGGATTATAACGAATTCTATAAGACATTCGGACATGACAGTCAGGATCCTTTGCATTATGTTCATACACATGCGGAAGGAACTCAGGAATATACAACTTTGTTCTTCATTCCTCAGACTGCACCTTTCGACATGTATCAGGCCGATTATAAGAGTGGCTTAAAACTTTATGTAAAACGTGTATTCATTACTGATGATGATCGTGAACTTATGCCATCTTATCTTCGTTTCGTACGCGGTATTATTGATTCTGAAGATTTACCATTAAATGTAAGCCGAGAAATTCTTCAGCAGAATAGAATTCTTGATACAATCCGTTCAGCTTCTGTAAAGAAACTTCTTAGTGAATTTAAGAAAATGGGTGAAGCAGCAGATAAAGCCAAAAAGGTTGAAGAAGCTAAGCGTTCTGATGATGATAAAAAGGCTATTGAAAAATGGGAAAAGTTTGTTCGCAATTTCAATCGTCCAATGAAGGAAGGTCTTTACAGCGATTATGCAAATCGTGATGAAATTGCAGAAATTGTTCGCTTTAAGTCTACAGACGCTTCTGGTACTGGCGATGGAAACTACACAAGTTTTGCAGATTACGTACAGCGAATGAAGCCTGAACAGAAGGCAATTTTCTATATCAGTGGTAGTGATGAAAAGAATCTTCGTGCAAATCCTCTTGTAAAAGCATATACAGACAAAGGTTTTGAAGTTCTTATTATGGATGATGATATTGATGATATCGTAATTCCAGGCTTCGGCAAATACAAGAATGAATTCGAACTTAAAGCTGTAAATCGTTCTGGTTCTGATGAAGATCTTGGTGGTGATAAAGAAGAAGCTAAAAAGAAGGAAGAAGCATTCAAACCTGTTGTAGAAAAAATCAAGAAAGCTCTTGGTGATAAGGTTAAGGATGTAAAACTTTCAAAAACTTTGAGTGGTGAAAACCCTTCTTGTATCGTTGTTGATGAAAATGATCCATCTTATCAGATGATTCAGATGATGAAGGCAATGGGACAGTCTGGTCCAGATTTGAAACCAATTCTGGAAATAAACGGAGAGCACCCTCTTGTTGCTCGTCTTAAGGACACAGAAGATGAATCTGTAATTTCAGATGTTTCAGAAGTTCTTTTCATTCAGGCATTAATGATTGCCGGTATGGAAGTAAAAGAACCAGCAGCTTTCGTTAAGAGCTTGAATAATCTTTTGAGCAAATAATTTTTCGAAGCAAAAAAAGCGATGATTTAAAAAATCATCGCTTTTTTTTTAATGTAATCTGATTTTTCCACCAAAACTTAAGCTTGGATACACCTTAAACTCTTCTATGTTCCAGGTGGTTTTTCTTTCATAAAGTGTAAAGGCAAGTTCGTTTGTATTTGGTATATTTATTTCGAAACTTGAGTTTATAAAGAAGGAAATGAATGATGTATCAATTACATTCCAGGTAATCTTTGCTGTTGGAATGGAAAGTGCAGTAAATTTGTGTAAATCATCCAGTTTTGCAAGTTCTGTAAACAGCTGGTGATAAACAGTCTGATCTGCCCATGCCATCTTTGTTAATAATTCTAACTGGAAGTTTGAATTTTTGAAACCGAATTGTGTACCAAGTCCAAAGTAAAATGCTCCCTGATTTTTATTCGAGAACATTTCATCCTTTAGAACGCTCATTCCAAACACGGTGTACAGCTTTTTTGTACCTGTCTGGAAATAAATATCAAAAATATCGTTTGTACTAAGTGAAAAAGCCAGGTCAGAAAGTCCATCACCAATTATATTTATTAATCCTATGGCAAGTCCTGAGTTTTCTTTTGCTATGTTAATTAAACCAAGCTGAACGCCATCAACAGAATCTGCAATATTGATAATTCCTGAAAGTTGAAGGCCTTCAATTTTTCCGGCGATACCTGCTATTCCGTTTAATTGAATTCCCTGCATTTTTTTTGCATAACTGAAAATTCCAGCAGTCTGGAAACCCTGGACTTTTCCTGCAATGTTGAAAACTCCTGCTGCCTGAACACCTGTTACCTGCTGGGCTGTATTGAAAACACTTGATCCCTGCATACCTAAAATTGTATCTGAGGCTATGTTGAATACCGCTGCAGCTTGTAAACCAGAAATCTTATCGGCAATATTAAAAACACAAGCTCCCTGAATTCCCCGGTTTTTATCAAGACCTATGTTACCAATTGAGGCAATCTGAAGACAATTTACATAACCTTCTGAAATATTCAGTAAGTTTGATATTTGAATACCATTCAGATTGTGTACAAGAGAGCCTAAAAGACCTAGCGAAATGTTCAGATTTTCAATATTTTCGTTAAATAAAGAAAAACCTGGCACAAAAGACAGATTGAAAAACTCACTTGTATTATCTTCGTAGTTATATTTTTGAGGCAGGGAGAAAACATCATCATAAGTTTCTTCTTCCTGCAGTATTCGGGCAATTTTGTCTTTTTCGACAGGCTTCTCTTCAACGATTTCAGATTTTTTATCATCATTTTGTGCAATTATTTCTTCATCACCGCGCACTCTATTTGTTTTTCGTTTGATTGCATTCAGAGATGTCTGATCAAGCACATAAATTTGATCTTTGTTCAGATAGAAGGTTCCCTGTTTTGTGGTGTTATCATCAACTATTAAAGCTGTGTACTGTCCGGATGGAAGAGCCATAAATACTGTCTGACCCTCCACCTTATTTATTTCTGATATAAGCTTATCATTTTGATTTCTTATGATGAATTTTCCTTTTGCCTTTTCTGACAAAGATAACATTGCTTCTGCTGTACTTAAATCAGAAAGAACTAAATCTCCAGAACCAACAAGTGTGATATTAAAGTTTGGATGTTGAGGCCCGGCTTTACTTGATTCTGTTTTCGAAAGGGTTTCACTAAAAGCATAAGAATAAAGTTCATTTAGAGTAACTTTATTATCACCAGAAGTATCTGCGGCACCTCTAAGTCCTGTAATCATCGCATTTGTAAAGAATGATGATTCAATTTCATCTGATTCCTGAGAATATTCATTGTCAGAACTTGATGATAAATATGCGTGTCCTGTTACTACTGAAGAATCATCCACCAGAAATGGTTTTCTTTTTTGACCACCCTTGGTTCGTATAAAGTTTCCAGAATAACAGGAGTCAAGGATTACAACGTGGATGTCACTAGGTACATCTGTAATTGCAGCTTTTAGTTTTGAGTATGAATATTTTGTTTCTCCCAAAAGCAGATTGTTTTCGTCAGAATGTCCTGAATAGTAAAAAATAAATTCTGAACGTTTTGCACTATTTGCATTGCTGGTAATTTCTTCTGAAATAAGTTTTAATGCTTCATCAATAGTTTCTTTTGTAGGGTCTATTAAAAGCATACAGTTTGAATCTGAAATTCCACCAATTTCCGACATTGTCTTTTTTAAAGAACGGGCATCACTACCAGCGTATAAAAGTTTTTCACGACTTTTTCCACCATAATTAGCTCCAACATAAATAGCGTAACGGTCAACTCCTGCACCTGTATTTTCATCAGTTATGGAATAAAGACTGGAAAGACTGAATGTAAATAATAGACTTAAAATAAGAATTGATTTTTTCATGATAAACCCTCAGCCTTTTATTTGTTTAACAAGAAGAAAATTCCTTCGGTTTTGTTTGGTAAATACTTCAAACTTTTTAAATAATCGATATTTGTAGCATCTTTAATTTTTCTTTCTATATCATTTAATTCAAATTCTTTTTTAGAAGTAACCATGATAAAGCATTCAAAATTTGGAGCATCATCCAGTTCGTAAGAAAAATCCAGAGGGATTTCATCTTTTCCATGGCGAAGTTTTGATGCTGTCCAGGAGTCTGTTGGAAAATGGCGGGTTACATTTCCGTTTCCATCTACACTAAAAATAATTCCGTAATTTTCTTTTCCAGCCTGATAAGTAATTTGAATAACATCCCCTTCTTCAACTTTTGAACCGTTCGAAAGAAGCTCTACTTCTTTGTTTTTTTGGCGATAGAGTGAAAGTTTAGTAGTCTGATTTATTACTGGTCCTGAACCCTTTGTTCGTTCAGTCGAAATTTCTGTTTTTGATTTATAAGTATTTATTCCTGCAGGAAGTGCAATTGCTGCTACAAAAACTGCTGCGGCTGCGTAAGAAATTATTCTAAAGCTACGGTATTTTGTTTTTGTACTTACAGATGGAACTGCCTGATTTTTCATTTTGGCTTCAATAGCCTTTTTCATATCTTCAGCAGGATATTTGTTTAAAATTTCTATGTTTGATTTTTTTATTTCTTCTAAAGCCTGTTCAATTTCTTCTTTACCGTATTTATCGTAGAAGTCTTCTGCTTTTAATTCGGAGTTATAGATACCCTCAATAATTCTACCTGGAATAGCCATACTTACCTCCTGCATATTCACTTAACTTGTTAAGGCGTTTTCTGATTCCAGAAACTGACATTTTCATTTTTTCAGCAGTTTCTTCCAGAGTGTAGCCATCGACATAGTGTAGAATCGCAATTTGCCGGTCTTTAGAATCGCGTTCAGAAAAAATGCAGTCCAGTAATAAGGATGTTTCAATTTTCTCTTCTGAAAGAGAACTCTTCTGATCTTCTACAATTTCTGCAATTACATCAAATTCAGGGCCGCTTCTGTATTTATCTGATCTTATTTTGTTTAAACAGACATTGGTTGCAACAGTGTATAAAAAACTTGAACAGATAGTTGAAAGTTTCTCTTTACGTTCAATCAGGCGGATAAAAACATCCTGCATGGCATCAAGGGCTTTTTCTTCATCTTTTAGTAAGAATAGACAGCGTCTTAATACCATTGGGCCGTATTGTCTGTAAAGGCTATCGAAATCGTCAACTGATATGGTTTTCATTGCAGATTTTTTCCTGTCTAATATAGTAACAGATAAAAGCAGAATTTATGTTACTGTCTAAGTTAGAATTTAGTAATTATTTCGAGTTTTTCCTGTATAAGTTTTGTAATATTCATCACCTGCAGAACGAATTACTTCTTCCATTTTTTCAGTAAGGCGTTTTGCCGCAATTGGTTCTGAAAGATCTTTATATTCATCAATATTGATGACAGGGAGCATCTTAAAATCATAAAGGTACTTTTCGCTATGGTTGTAAGACCATAATGGATCATGTTTTCCAAGACCATATTTGTCAGAACCACCAATAAAAACAGGTTGAACTGCACACTGGCAGTATAAAGCAATTCTTGCTGCACCTTTTTTGTAGTTGTTTCTTCCATGGCGTGGAGAACGGGTACCTTCAGGGAAGATGATTACATTACAACCTTTGTCAGTCAGTTTTTTACATTCTGCACACATTTCTTCAAAAGTTGTTGTGTTTGTGATGTAGGCCTGTTTAATTACTCCTGCAAGTGGAGTTTTTGTCAAAGTTCCTCTAACAATACAAGTTGAGTTTGGAACTAGAGACATAATGTATACAAAATCTAATAATGAAGGATGATTTGCAATGATGATTTTACTGTGGATATTTCTGAAAGCTTCCAGATCGTCTACTTTTCTTTTTGAAACTTCTGAAATTGAAAGCCATCCTAAAAAGTTTCGGAAGGTGTGAGATACATATTTTCTTGCATCGATACCAAAATCATCACCTTTATTTTTTGAAAATATTCTGATAAATGGGAAAACAACAATTGCCAGAAATACAGCTCCGACTCCAAAAAAGACAATTGCAAAAATTTTCATGAAACAGCGGTAGCCGTTCAGGAAATAATTGTTAATTTTTGGAAGATCTTTGTGATTGTATTTTGCTTCAATCTCTTCTTTTGTCATTTCTGGCATTTGATTCTCCCTTTATTTTAGTACGTATTTTAAGAATTCAACCGGTGATTTAGAAATGTTTGAAAAATCGTCAAAAGATAAACAGTTTTCCTTTTTTTCAGAACTGATTATTCCAGCAAAAGCTAAAGGAATATTTTCAGCAGGTCTTTTATCACCATAAACTTCTGGGACAAGTTCATCTGCATAAACTAAAATGATTTCTTTTTCGGTTCCTGCAAGAACTGGAGCAACTGCTGTTTTTAAGGCATCAGCAAAATTGTTCTTTGAAGGATAAATAACTGAATATCCACCTTTTAAGCCAAAAGCAAGGGTTGCCGAAGAAATTGGTGTATTAAATACAGAAAGAGAGAAGGCAGCTGGTAAAATCATGCCGTCTTCAATTAATCCTTTGTTTATTGTGAATTCTCTTTCAATTTCACCACGCAAAGAAATGAACACAATTTTTGTTTCAGGATTTACGTGGGATTTTTCAAGAAGATTGTGAACAACATGGACTGTCATTTTTGTAATCTGGCTCAGACGTCTGCGGAATAAAGGATCTGTATATTCAAGTTTTGGAGATTCTTTAATCTGTTCAATCTGAGCTTCATCATTGGCCCATTTTTCCCAAAGACTTGTATCGTCATTGAGACCTGGAGCCCATGCTGTTACGTTTGAAAGGTAAAAACTTTTCATTTTGTTATTTTCTATCTTTTCTTAAAGCAAAGTAAAGAATAAGCGTTTGAACCAAGATTGTGATGTGCACAATCCAGCTTAAATCCAGCTTCTTCAATTGCATCAACAAGTTCCTGGAAACGGTACATTTTTGAGTTTCCGTTTGCAATACAAGTGAAGTAGAGTGATGTTCCCTGAAGTGCATAAGAACTTGCTTCAAATTTCTGCTGATCCCAAAGTGGTTCGAGAACCCAAACATTTGTATTTTCATTAGCAGCTTCGTGAACTTTCTTTAAGATTTTTGTAACCTGGTGGAGAGAGAAACAGTCGAGGAACTGGCTCATCCATACAGCATCTGGATCTTTAGGAAGTTTTGTTGATTCTTCAAGAACGTTACCCATGCTGAAATCTACACGATCTGCAAATCCTGCATCTGCTGCATTTTTCTTTGCAACGTTAGCCTGTCCTGGTAAGTCACAGATTGTCATTTTTACATCTGGATTATAGCGGCAGCATGTCAAAGACCATTTACCAGTGTTTCCACCAATGTCCAGGATGTGCTTTGGTTTTTTAGCAAAAACGATTGGAAGTGCTTCAGGGAATGCAATGTCAGAATAGAAGTGGTCAAATTCAAACCATGATTTTTTAGGCTGATCTGGCAATGTAGAAAGTGCTTCGTAAACTGTTGTCCACTGATCACCAAAAACTTTAAGTCCTTCTGGTTTTCCGTTTACGATAGATTTTTCAAGATCCCATGCACCCTGGTAACAAATATCATTTGTGAACCAGAAGTTTACTTTACAAAGATCATCTTCAAGAAGCATCCATCCGATTTTTCCCAATTTATATTTTTCAGATTTTGGATCTGATACTGAATCTTCTGTTAATTTGATAACGTTCATTCCAAGTGCCATTTCACAAAGAACGCCTACCCCGTATTCAGAAAGATTTGTTTTTGCTGCCAGGTCTTTGCGAGAAATACCAGCATCTTCTGCATCTTCAATAGCTTTAAGAATGCCTAAGTTAATCATAGTTTTGATAGCCTGGAAAGCTAATGGGGCAAATGCAATTTTATTTGCTTCAAATTTTGCATCAACAGCACGGATATTATCCTGTTTAAACTTGTCGATGTTGTAGAAAGAAGAGTCCATTTTTTAACTCCTAAATATATAGAAAATAGTCAATCAACATTAATATAATTTTTGTTATTATTCAAGATAAAGGGTAAACGCTTGTAATAAAGTGAAAGATTTTCAAGTATTTTCAAAATTTTAGTAGATATTTCTTATAAAAATAGACTTGTATTGCATAAATCAATTGAATTCAATAAAATCAACATCTAATAAAAAATTATAATATTATAGGGATGTTGTGGTTATGGACGAACTTAAAAAAGAAATCAAAGAAGTTATTATTTCTTCTCTTCAGCTTGAAGATATTAAGCCTGAAAATATTGTTGATTCAGAACCACTTTTTGGTGAAGGCTTAGGATTGGATTCAATTGATGCTCTTGAACTTGGTGTAGCACTGAAGAAAAAATTCGGTATTAAGTTTTCTGCAGAGAGTGGAGAAAATAAACAGCATTTTGCTTCTGTAAATGCTTTAGCTGAATATATTACAGCAGAAAAATCTAAACAGTAGGAGTATGAGAAATGTCTAAAGACGAAATTTTTGACAAGCTTAAAAACATTTTGGTATCAGAATTTGAACTTGATGAAGGTGATGTAACACCAGATGCTTTACTTGGTGATGATCTTGATTTGGATTCTATTGATTCAATTGACCTTATCGTAAAGATGAAGGAATTTATGCCAGCTGATAAAGGAAATGTAGATCCATCTATTTTCAAAACAGTAAAAACTGTTCAGGATGTAGTTGACGCTCTTGTTCCTTACATGGCATAAAAATTTATACAAATGAAAAAGTTCCTTAAGGCTCTTTTTTTTGTAATAGCAGCTGCTTATCCAATCCTTGTTTTTATTTTACTTGTAAAAATTAAGGCTGATACAAGAATTGTTTCCTTGTGTATGATTGCTCTGGCAGCTGCTTTCTTTTTAAGTGCAACAGGAAATAGAAAGACTGGAGAAAAAAAGAAACTGGATTGGAAAACATTAATCCGTTCGGTTTTCTTCCTTGCTGCCGGTCTTTTTTGTTTTATAACAGGAAAAGAGATTTTCTTAAAACTCTATTCCGTTGTAATTAGCGTAACTTTCCTGCTGGTGTTTGGCAGTACTTTGTTTTTTGGGCCAAATATTATTTTTAGATTTGCAACTTTAGCAGATAAAAAAATAATTGGTTCATCATATGAAAAACAGGTCGAGTCGTATTGTAAAAAAGTAACTATTGTTTGGTGTTGTTTTTTCATCATAAACGGAAGTCTTGCTACAATCACAACTTTTGCAGCACCTATTTTTCATATTTCGGAAGAGAAAGCCAGAGAAGTCTGGGCACTTTATAATGGCGGAATCTCCTATGCTCTTATGGGCACTTTGTTTGTTGTGGAATTTATTATCAGAAAGCTGGTGGACAGAAAAATGATTAAAGCATATCCAATTTCAAAATTTAAGGCAGATTCAAGAAAGGACGATTATATCCTTTGTTATGATGAAATCTGGTCTAAAAAAGAATACAAGACCTGGAAAGACTTTTTAATAGACTCTGCAAAAATGCGAAAATTTATTGAGTCTAATCCTGCAGATGAATACATTTTGCACTGTGAAGATTACTGGTACTTCTTGTGTACTTTTGTAGCTTTGCTTCAGTGCAAAAAGGCTGTTTATCTTACACAGAATATTACTGAAAGCTTTATGGATGATATCCGAATGCCTGGTATGGAATTTATTACAGACCAGAAAGCAAACGGTTCAAAATCCATTCCAGATATTATTGAAAATGCAGAAATTCCTGCTGAAGATTATTACAGAACTTGTCCACCAATTAATGGTGAAGAAACAAGAATCTTCCTTTTTACTTCAGGTTCTACTGGAAAACCAAAGGCTGTTCCTCAGAGAATGAAGGAGTTTGAAGAGGATAATGCATTCATTATTTCAAAGTGGGCAAAAGAAATTACATCCCGCAAACTGGTAACAACTGTAAGTCAGCATCATATTTATGGATTCCTTTTTGGTATTTCATTGCCATTTACTTTAGGAACTCCATTCCGTCGTCATCGTGTAGAATTCCCTGAAGAATTTGAAAAAATGACTGATGAATCTTACATTTTGATTGCAACTCCAGCATTCCTTAAACGTACTGTAGAAGTTGAAGATAAACTTGATATGAAAAACATCTGGATTTTCTCTTCTGGTGGTGCTGTTAGTCCTGAACTTGCTGAACAGTGCGGAAAACTTTTCAAGTTCTATCCTCTTGAAGTTTATGGTTCTACTGAAACTTCAGGAATTGCTTACCGTCAGCAGAATAAAGATGGACTTTTGTGGACTCCATTTGATAATGCAAAAATCTGGCTTGGTGATGATGGATGTCTTAGAATCATTTCTCCATATATCAAAAATCCAGAAGGATTTGCAACCGCAGACTTGGCTGAATTCAAAGAAGATGGACGTTTCATTTTGAAAGGTCGTTCAGACTCAATTGTAAAAATTGAAGAAAAACGTATTTCGATGACTGAAGTAGAAAATCGTATTCTTGAAACAGGTCTTGTAAATGATGTAAAAGTAGTTGCACTTACAAGTGATGTACGTCAGTATCTTGCTGCAGCAGTTGTTCTTAATGCAAAAGGAAAAGAAAAGTTTAAGGATACAGAAAAATTCCTTATAAACCGTTATTTCCATGATTTCCTTATGAAGTATTTTGAAAATGTTGTAATTCCTAAGAAATGGAGATTTATGGACAGTCTTCCAGTAGATGTTCAGGGTAAAAAACATAAATTAGAAATTATGGCTTTGTTTGATAATGATAAAGAATAAAAAGGGTGATTTATGAAAGAAGCAAATTTACATGATATTGTAAACGAAAAGGTAATCTCTAAAGAAGATGGAAAAATCTGTCTGGAATTTGTTATTCCTGCATCTTCAGATTTTTTTGATGGTCACTTTCCAGAGTATAAGCTTCTTCCAGCTGTTGCTCAGTTTGAAGTTGTAACACGTTTTTCTAAAAAATATTTTGGAACTGCAAGATGGGTTCCAAGTATTAAAAGAATTAAGTTTTCTGCTCCTATCAGACCAGATACAACAATCCTTATGGAACTTAAATATAATTCAGAGAAGAGTTTAGTCGCATTCAATTTATCTGACGCAAAAGTAGAAGGAAAAGTATATTCTTCTGGTACATTTAATGTAATTGCGGAGTAGGCTAACTGATGAAGTGTGGATTTGTTATTCCGGTTTATAATCATGGAGCAGCACTTGAAGCTGTTGTAAAAAATCTTGTTCCTTTTAATTATGATATTGTCATTGTTGATGATGGAAATGATGAAAAAAACAAGGCATTTATTGCAGATGTAGCTCAAAAATATCCTTTGGTTACTCTTGTGACCCGCCCGGAAAATGGTGGAAAAGGTCAGGCAATGAAGGATGGTGTTCGTAAGGCTCATGAAATGGGTTTAACACATATTCTTCAGATTGATTCTGACGGTCAGCATGATGCCGGTCGTGTAGGATATTTCTGGGAACAGGCACAAAAACATCCTGAAGCAATTATTTGTGGTTATCCTGAATATGACAAAGATGCACCTAAAAAACGTGTAAATGGTCGTAAAGTTGCAAATGGCTGGATTCATTTTGTAACTCTATCAAAAGACATTGTAGATGCAATGATTGGTTTCAGAGTATATCCGGTTGATCCATATATTAAGGTTCTTGATAGTGGAACTTATATTGACAGCAGAATGGGATATGATATTGATATTTTAGTACACATGTTCTGGATTGGAGTACCAGTTATTTCTGAACCAGTAAAAGTTTCATATCCTTCAGATGGTGTTTCTAATTTCCGTTACTTCCGTGATACAATGCGTATTTCGGGTACATACACACGTCTTTGTTTGGGAATGATTCCACGGTTACCAAAACTTATTGCAATGAATATTAAAAAAAGAAAAGCGAGAAAAAACGCATAAATTAAACTATGGAAAACGAAAATCAATTACACTGGGCTGATGAAAAAGAAGCTATAAAAACAAATAAACCTTTAAAATTCCTTCTCTTTTTATTTAAATATTTTCCAAAACCTTTTGTTAGATTTTTGGTTTATCCTGTTGGATTCTTTTTTTTACGCCATAATGACAGAATTAAGCCGGAATCTCTTTTGTATCAGAATAATCTTCGGGAATATACAAAAAATGAAAGTCCAAGAGTTGTAAGTGCTTACAGACAGGTTGTTTCTTTTTCTTTTTGTATTATCGAAAAGATGGAAGGATGGCTTGGTCTTACAAAATTTAATCGTGTTTCTTATTGTGATGATGATATTACAGAACTTCTTGCACAGCTTAAGGAAGGTCACGGTGCTGTTTTAATCACTTCTCATCTTGGAAATATGGAATTAATGAGAAGTCTTTCTGAACATAACAAAGAACTTGTTGGACGCGATGTTCCTGTTATTGTAATTATGGAAGTAAATCCAAATGAACAGTTTAGAAATACTTTGCGTGAAGTTAATCCAAAATTTAACATGAATATTGTTGATTCTAAGGAAATTGGACCTGACACAATCTGTTACTTAATTGAAAGCGTAGAAAAAGGTGCTCTTGTAATTCTTGCTGGAGATAGAACTTCTGCTCATACCCGCGATAAAGTAATTGTAAAAAACTTCCTGGGAAAACCAGCTCAATTTCCATATGGAACATTTTTAATTCCTTTCTTAATGAAAGTTCCAGTTTATTATATGTTTGGTCTGAGATCTAAAACTTCTATTTTTAATCCAAAGTATAAGATTTACATAGAAAAGTCTAAAATTGATTTTGATTGTCCTAGAAGTCAAAGAGAAGATGGCATCAAAAATTTGTGTTCTGAATTCATTGAAAAACTTGAAAAGTTCTGCAGAATGTATCCTTATCAGTGGTATAACTTTTTTAACTTCTGGAATATGGAGCCTGTTTCAAAATGAAAAAGATATTAAGTTTTGTTTTTGTAAGTTTATTTGTTTCATCACTTTTTGCAGGAGATTTGCAGTCAATCTGTGCTGCTCTGGCAAAAACTCCAAATACAATTGGTAATTTTACTCAGATAAAGACAATCAGTTCTAATGGACGACAGTTAAAATCTTCTGGCGATTTTATTATTTCAACTGAAGGAATTATGTGGAATACTGTAAAACCTTTTCCTTCAAAACTAGTGGTTACTGAAAAATCGATGATTCAGGTTGCTGCAAATGGCAAAAAAAATGTAATGAACGGTTCTGATAATCAGATTTTTAAGAATATTTCACAGACTTTGCGTTCAGTTTTTGCAGGAAACTCTGATGATCTTGAAAAAAATTTTTCTGTGACTTTTACAGAAAAAACTGATGGATTATGGACAGTCCTCCTCCAGCCAAAAGATTCTACAATTGCTTCGGTAATGCAGACTCTGGAACTTTCAGGTACAGAAAAAAATAATCAGGTTACTCTTTTATCATTGGAATTACAGGAAACTTCTAATAATAAAATTCGTTATGAATTTTCAAATCATAAATATCCAAAGGAACTGACTGCTGATGAAAAAGAAAACTTTTTCGTTAACTAATTTTTCACAAAAACAAACTTTAGCCGTCTGGCTTATTTATCATCTTGGAATTTTACTTTTTTTTCTTTGTATTTTTTTTGCTTTTAAAAATCAGGTAAAAATAGATTCTGACCTTTTTAATTTAGTACCAAAATCATTTGAAATGGATTCTGTTCGTAAGGCTGATGAAAAAATGACATCTGTAACCGGACAGAATGTTTTTATTCTTGTAGCAAATCCTGACTTTAATCAGGCTAAAAACAAGGCTGTACAAATTTATGATGCTCTTTCTAAAAGCGATAATTTTGTATCTGTAGCACTTTATAACGATATGGGTTCTTTGTCTGATGTAACAGATTTTCTGTATAAATACAGATGGAACTTATTAAATCAAACTGCTATAGACGAAATTAACAGCGACGGTGGAGCAGAAGATTTTGCCATGAATGCACTTTCTCAGGCCTACGGTGGCTTTAACATGCTTCCACTTGATAACCTGGGGACAGACCCCTTCATGCTCACAGAATACAATCTTACAAATTATTTATCTGCCCTGCAAAGTTCTGGAACAGCAATGACTCTTACAGATGGAGTGCTGGCTTCTGAAAGTGATGGAAACTGGTATGTAATGATTCGTGGAGTTTTAAGCTCAAAAGGAAGTAAACTTGCAGCCAAAGCAAATGGCATTACCGAAATTTATGCTACCTGTAATCAATATGCTGATGAAAATACTCATTTTGTATATTCAGGTACTCCTTATCATTCACATCAGAGTTCAAATTCGGCTTCAAAAGAAATTAAAGTGATAACTACAGTTTCGCTTCTGGTGGTTATTTTTATTCTGCTTCTGGTATTCAGAAGTGTTAAGCCTTTGATTTATTCTCTTTTATCAATCAGTTTATCTGTTCTTGCTGCATTTTTAGCAACACTGGCAGTTTTCAAAAATATGCACATTATTACTCTGGTGTTTGGAACTTCATTAATTGGTTCCTGCATCGATTACAGTCTGCATTATTTTACCCACTGGGCTGGTAACGAAGAACTTAAATCTGGTATTGAAATTAGAAATCAGCTTTTGCCAGGCTTAACAATGGCAATCATTTCTTCTGGAATTTGTTTTGCTATTCTTTTATTTGCGCCATTTACTCTTTTAAAACAGATGTCGCTTTTCTGTCTGGTTGGACTGGTATCATCATATTTTACTACAATTGCTCTTTTCCCAAGAATTCCTCTTCCAAAAGGAAAACGCGAACTTAAACACGTAAAACTTTATCAGAAGATGATAGATACAGTTCAGAGTAAATTTGTAGGAAGAATTGTAATTTCCCTGCTTTTTATTTTTTCATTAGTTACAATTATTATTTGCCATAAAAACGTAAATATAAAAAATAATCTGCTTTCTTTGTACAAAATGGAAGGAAAACTTCTTTCTGATGAAATAGAAGCAAATAAGATTATCCAGTATAGTCCTTCGGGCTGGTATTTGATTGCCGGAGAAACTGAGGATGATTGTCTTAGAAATGAAGAAATTTTCCGTCAGCAGTTTAGTGATGCTACAGGTGGAAAATTGGGATATATCAGTACTTCACTTTTTGTTCCTTCTGTTGAATCACAGAAAGAATCCAGAGAAGCGGCAGAAAAGTTGATGGAACTTGCAGATTTTCAGCTTGAATCACTTGGTTTTGGTGCAGAAGATTTACAGATTTTGAAAGATGATTTTGAAGCAAGCAGTCAGGATTACATTTCTTTTGAAGCAGGAAATATTCCGGAGTTTTTAACTTCTTCAATTTCTTCTGTATGGCTTGGAAATGTTGGTGGAAAGTATTATTCAGTTTTGCTTCCTAACAAAGTGAATGATTACGAAAGTTTTAAATCTCTTGCCGATGCCAATGATAACGTATTTTTTATAAGTAAAAGTGCAGATATAAGCCGAGACTTAGATAAACTTACTTTGATGGTTTTGAAATTCTTTGCATTTGCCTATGTTCTAATGTTCTTTATGCTTAAATTCTTCTACAGCTGGAAACAGGCACTTAAAATAATTTCAGTTCCAGTTTTAATCATCCTTGTTACTCTGGCTATTTTTGCTTTGTGCAAAATTAATCTGGAATTTTTCTCTGTAACCGGATTAATTCTTGTTTTTGGACTTGGTCTGGATTACATCATTTATATGATGGAAAATGAGAAAGAAAAAGAAGGGCCTGGAAAGGTGCTGGAACCATTTGCTACAATGCTTTCATTTATAACTACAATTATTTCTTTTGGTGCACTTGCATTAAGTTCTTTCCAGCCGGTTCATCTGATTGGACTTGCCATTGTAATTGGTCTTGCAACTGCTTATGTTAGTTCTTTCTTTTATGGTCGAAACAAGGAGAAAAAGTAAGATGATTTTAAAAAAACATTTTGTAAAAGCATTTTTATCATCATTTTTGCTGATTTTGGTTTTTACTTCCTGTGCTTCAAATAAAATTTCTACAGAGAAAGAAATTAATCCTGTGTATGTCACCAATTCAAATAAGGTTTATCTTTTGCCTGCAGAAGAAATGGACGGAAGTGAGGATTGTCTCCAGCTTTTGAATGGAGTTTTTGGAGAAACTTCTTTTACCCTTATGATTTATTTTCAGGCAGATCAAAAGGGTATTTTCATGTCACTTTTAAATGACTTTGGAACAGATATGGGAACACTTTCTTATGATGGAGAAGAAGTTGTGTTTGATTCGGCAGTCTTTCCTCAGAATTTGAAAGCTGAATATATTCTCCTCGATATTCAAAATGCATATTATAAATCAGAGGCTTTGCAGAAACTTTATGAATCTTCTGGACTAGCTTTTGACGAAGAAAATCTTCCTGAAAATAAAATACGAAGAATTAAAAGTGGAAAAAAAATTGTAGAAGAGATTACAATTAATGATAATTCCATTAAAATAGAAAATTATTTACGTGGTTATGAATATAACCTTACAAGAGGTGAGGAATAATTTATGGAAATTTTTATTTCTAAGCCAGGCCTTATGTGTTGTGCTGGAAATTCACTTGAAGAATTATGGACTTCGGTGATTGAAGGAAACCAGAAAGGAATTAAAAAAGTAAAAACTGGAACAAATGAAGAATTTTATGCAGCTCGTATAGATGACAAATATCTGAAAAAAAGTTCATCCCGCTATGATATGCGTATTATGAGAATTGAAGAAGCAGCTCTTAATCAGATTTCGGATGATATTGAAACTGTAAAAGCAAAATATGGTCCTGACAGAATTGCAGTTTGTGTTGGTTCTTGTGATAACGGAACAGAATTTTCTATTGCTGGGCATAAAAAATATTTTGAAGAAGCAGCTTTCCCAAAAGATTATAATATTGAAATTCAGGGTGCAGATTATGTTGCAACTTTCATTTCTGAAAAGTATGGTCTTACAGGTCCTTCCACCACTTTCAGTACCGCCTGTTCTTCAAGTGCAGGAGCAACTATAAAAGCCGCAGAACTTTTAAAAGCTGATTTGGCAGATGCTGTAATTGTCGGAGGAATTGATATTGCTTCGGATACAGTACTTATTGGTTTTAATTCGCTTGAAGCAGTTTCTTCTGAAATAACAAATCCTTTTAGTAAGAATAGACACGGAATTACTTTGGGAGAAGCCGGTGTTTTCTATGTTTTGACAAAAGAAGATATTTTTGGCACAAAAGTTCAACTTCTTGGCTGGGGTGAATCAGCAGATGCTTATCATATGACTTCGCCAGATCCTTCTGGAGCAGGGGCAGAAAAAGCTATCCGTCGTGCACTTGAATCAGCAAATCTTTCACCAAAAGACGTTGATTATGTAAATATGCATGGAACTGGAACCAAATTTAATGACAGTATGGAAGCAAAGGCAGTAGATTCTGTTTTTGGTGATTATAAAGTTCCGGTTTCTACAACAAAAGCAGAAACTGGTCATACTTTGGGTGCTGCAGCGGCACTTGAGCTTGCAATTTGCTATTCAGCCGTAAATAATGTAGGATTACCTAAACAGATTTGGGATGGAGTTCAGGATCCTGAGCTTCCTGTAATCAATATTGTAGACAAACCTTCAGATAAAAAATCTAAAATATGTCTTTCAAATTCATTTGCTTTTGGTGGAGCAAATGCTTGTTTAGTGATAGGAGTTCGATAAATGGAAATTCAACAGCTTATAGAACATGATGAATTAATAAACTATCTTCCTCATAAGGGAAAGATGTTTTTACTTTCAAGAGTAACTCAGCATGATGTTATAAATCACACAATTACAAGTGAATACGATATTACAGAAAACTGTATTTTTTATGAACCAGATGTAGATGGAGTTCCAACCTGGGCAGGCTTTGAATTTATGGCTCAGGGAATTTCTGCTTTAACAGGAATTACAAACACAATAAAAGGCAGAAGTCCTCTTCCTGGATTCATTTTATCTGTAATGGAATTTAAAACAGAAGTAGGATATCTTAAAAATAACACTACAATTCAGATGAAAATACATGAAGATTTCAGAGACGAAGAAAATCATATTTATCGTTATATCTGTGAACTTTATGCAAAAAAAGGTGATGCAAATCCTTCTGTTACTGCAAAAATTTCTGTAATGGAAACAGAAGATGCACACGCTTTATTTGGAGATTAATCTAGGAGGATTCAGAAATGAATGAAGATAAGAAAGTTTTAGTTACAGGTGCCAGTGGTGGAATTGGTAGAGCAATTGCCGTTGAAGCTGCTAAAGAAGGATATTATGTAATTTGTCATTACAATGGAAATCAGGCAAAAGCAGAAGAAACATTGAATCTGATAAAAGCTGCTGGTGGACAGGGCGAATTAATCAAGTTTGATGTTTCAAATCGTGAAGATTGTAAGACAAAACTTGATGAATTAATTGCAAAACATGGTGTTCTCTGGGGCGTTGTAAATAATGCCGGAATTACAAGAGATAATACTTTTGCAGCTCTTTCTGGTGAAGACTGGGATAAAGTTATTCATACTAATCTTGATAGTTTTTATAACGTTTTGAATCCATTAATTTTGTCAATGGCAAGTAGAAAAAACAAGCGTGGTGGACGTATCATCACTATTTCTTCAGTTAGTGGTGTAGATGGAAACCGTGGTCAGACAAACTATTCAGCAGCAAAGGCTGGTATTATTGGTGCTACAAAGGCACTTGCTGTAGAACTTGCAGGTCGTAAAATTACAGTAAATGCAATTGCACCTGGTGTAATTGAAACAGAAATGACAAAGGCAATTGATCCAGCTGTTTATGAAATGATTATGAGCACAATTCCAATGAAGCGTGCAGGTCAGCCAGAAGAAATTGCAGCTGCAGTAAACTTCTTGTTATCAGAAGGTGCAAGTTATATCACAAGACAGGTTTTAGAGATTGATGGTGGAATGTAATGACAATCGAAGAAGCGTTAAAAAACGAGCTGCGACAGCGGGTCGTTTTAGCTTCATCGAAAGAATATTTGGGCAGCGAGACTATGCGAGCTGCTTTATGGATAATTAAAACAGAGGAATAAACTGAATATGGAATTTACTAAAGCAAATGGAAAACGCCGCGTTGTTGTAACTGGTGGTGGTATGGTTTCTGCACTTGGACGTGACTGGGAAACCGCATATAAAAACTTGAAAGAATGTAAAAATAAGATTCGCTATATGCCAGAATGGGAACGCTATACAAAAATGAATACTCGTCTTGCATGTCCTTATGATGGTGAGATTCCTACTTTCCCACGTAAAAAGATTCGTGGTATGGGACGTGTAGCAATTTTAGGACTTCTTTCAACACATGACGCCTTGAAAATGGCAGGTCTTCTTGCTGAAGATGGCGAAGATGTAATTGAAGAACTTAAAAATGGTCGTACTGGTATTGCATACGGAACTTGTATGGGAAGTATGGATGCTATCGGCGACCTTGCAAAAATGGTTGAAACAGGCGATTCATCACACTTGAACAGTCAGACTTATATTAAGGCTATGCCACAGACAAATGCCTGCAATATGAGTGTTTACTGGCAGATTCGTGGACGTGTAATCATCACTGATACAGCTTGTACTTCAGGTTCACAGTCAATCGGTTATGGATATGAAGCAATTGAAGACGGACGTCAGGATATTATGATTTGTGGTGGTGCTGAAGAGCTTTCTGCTCCAGACGCTGCAATTTTTGATACTCTTGGTGCAACATCTTGTATGAACAAAAATCCTGAAGCTACACCAAAATGTTTTGATAAAGATCGTGATGGTCTGGTTATTGGTGAAGGTGCAGGAACTTTGATTCTTGAAGATCTGGAACACGCCGTTAAACGCGGTGCAAAAATCTACTGTGAAGTTGCAGGATTTGCTACAAACATGGATGGTTCTCATATCACTTCTCCAAACAGCGATACTCAGGCTAAATGTCTTGAAATGGCAATTGAAGATGCAGGTATTTCAAAAGATCAGATTGCCTATGTAAACGCTCATGGAACAGCAACTCCACATGGAGATATTTCAGAAACTCAGGCAGTTTGGAAGGCATTTGGAAAGGCTGTACCAATTTCTTCTACAAAATCATATATTGGACACATTCTTGGTGCCTGTGGTTGTGTAGAAAGCTGGCTCACAATCAACATGATGAACGAAGGCTGGTTCCATCCAAATGTAAACTTAGTAAATATCGATCCTGAATGTGCTCCACTCGACTACATCACAGGAAAGGGTCGCAACATTGACGCAGAATATGTAATGGCTAATAACTTCGCTTTTGGTGGAGTAAATACAAGCTTGATTTTCAAGAAGTGGTCAGATAAATAGTGTTGGAATAATTAAGAATCCCTGGTTTTGCTGGGGATTTTTTTTTAAGGTGGTGAAAAAATGAACGAAATTTATGAATTTATCAAAAAATGTGGAACATATTATCTTGCAACTGTGGAAGATGGTCAGCCTCGTGTAAGACCATTTGGAACAATCAATATTTTTGATGACAAACTTTATATTCAGACTGGAAAAAAGAAAGATGTTTCAAAACAGATTGGAAAAAATCCAAAAGTAGAACTTTGCTGTATGTCTGGTTCAGAATGGCTTCGTCTTTCTGGTGAACTTGTAAATGATGATCGTCGTGAAGCAAAAGTTTCAATGCTGGAAGCATATCCAGATTTAAAAGCAATGTATTCTGCAGATGATGATAATACTCAGGTCCTTTATTTTAAGAATGCAACTGCAACAATTTCAAGTTTTACAGCAGCTCCAAAAATTATAAAATTAAATTAAAAACTCCCAAAAAAAGGGTGACGTTTTTAATGATTTTTGATAGTATTTTGCAACTTTTAAAAATTCACATTACTAGGAGTGTAATGTATGTTTAATCGTAGTGATTATGTCAGCGATAAAGACTGGCAGCGTTTTTTAGACTTTTCTAAGGATTTTGAAACACCAAATATCGTAATCAATCTTAATACTATCAAAAATAATTATATAAGATTAAGAGATTCTTTTCCCTACGCACGAATCTACTATGCAATGAAATCAAATCCTGGTGAACCAGTCCTTCAGATGCTCGCTGAAATGGGTTCTTGCTTTGACATTGCATCCCGCTACGAACTTGATATGATTTCAAAGTTCAATGTTTCACCTGACCGCCTTTCATACGGAAATACAATCAAAAAGGCAAAGGATATCAAGTATTTTTATGATAAGGGTGTCCGCATGTTTGCTACAGACAGTAAGGATGACCTTAAAGCAATTGCAGAAAATGCTCCTGGAAGCCGTATTTATGTACGTATTCTGGTTGAAAATTCTGTTAGTGCAGACTGGCCTCTTTCCCGCAAATTTGGATGTCATCCTGATATGGCTTATGATTTACTTGTTCTTGCCCGTGATCTTGGTCTTACACCATATGGAATTAGTTTCCATGTTGGTAGTCAGCAGCGTGATATTGGACAGTGGAATGATGCCATCGCAAAGGTAAAATATCTTTTTACATCACTTGAGGAAGAAGAAGGAATCCGCCTTTCTATGATTAATATGGGTGGTGGTTTTCCTGCTAGTTATATTGAACCTACAAACTCGCTTCAGGAATATGCATCAGAAATCACCCGTTATATCCAGGAAGACTTTGGAGACGAAATTCCAGAAATTATTCTTGAACCAGGCCGTTCTTTAGTTGGTGATTCTGGAATTCTGACAAGTGAAGTAATTCTTACATCCCGAAAAAACAATACTGCTCTTGCCCGCTGGGTTTATGTTGATGCAGGAAAATTCAACGGATTAATTGAAACCTTAGATGAATCTATAAAATATCCTGTTGTTACAAGTCGAGATGTTCCTGGTGAAAAAGAAGGAATTGTAATTATTGCAGGTCCAACTTGTGACAGTATGGACATTATGTATGAAGATGCAAAATATAAGCTTCCAATTTCCCTGAAGGCTGGTGATAAACTTTACTGGCTTTCAACAGGAGCTTACACATCAACATATGCTTCTGTTGCATTTAATGGCTTTCCACCAATAAAAACTTATTTCATGAAATAAGCCTGAGGTTTTTCGTAGCGTTGATGAACTCATAAAAAAACACTAGAATGGGACACCATGAAGAATGGTTTTGATAATGATAAATACTTAAAAATCCAGTCTGAGCATATAAAAGAACGAATCGCTCAGTTTGGTGACAAACTTTACCTGGAATTTGGTGGAAAACTTTTTGATGATTATCACGCATCTCGTGTACTTCCAGGTTTTCATCCTGACAGCAAATTACAGATGTTACTTCAGCTTGCAGACGTTGCTGAAATTGTAATTGTAATTTCTGCTGTTGATATTGAAAAAAACAAAGTTCGTGGTGATTTAGGAATTACTTACGATAAAGATGTACTCCGCCTCCGTGATGAATTTCAAAAACGTGGTTTGATGGTAGGCAGTATTGTTATCACACATTATTCTGGACAAGAAGCAGCAAAAATTTTCCGTAATAAGCTTAAGAAAATGAACATTAAGACTTATTATCATTATACAATTCCTGGTTATCCTTCAAATGTTAAACTTATCGATAGTGATGAAGGATATGGAAAGAACGATTATATTGAAACAAGCAGACCTTTAGTTGTTATTACAGCACCTGGTCCTGGTTCTGGAAAAATGGCTACTTGTTTAAGTCAGCTTTATCATGAAAATAAACGTGGAATCAAAGCTGGATATGCTAAGTTTGAAACTTTCCCAATCTGGAACCTCCCTTTAAAACATCCTGTTAATCTTGCTTATGAAGCAGCAACTGCAGATTTAAATGATGTAAACATGATTGATCCATGGCATCTCGAAGCTTATGGAAAAACAACTGTAAATTACAATCGTGATATAGAAATTTTTCCTGTATTGGATGCAATTTTTAAAGGCATTTACGGAAGCAATCCATATAAATCACCAACTGATATGGGTGTTAATATGGCAGGTTTCTGTATTTATGATGATGAGGCATGTGCAGAAGCCAGTAAACAGGAAATTATCCGTCGTTATTATGAAGCTTTGAATCGTCTGGTTGATGGAAATGGAACAGAGGAAGAAGTTGATAAAATTGAAATAGTAATGAAACAGACTGGCGTTACAACAGATGACAGAAAGGTAACTGTAGCTGCTAAGGAACGCTGTAAAAAATCTGGAGTTCATTCTGCAGCAATCGAACTTGCAGATGGCACAATTATTACTTCTGAAACTTCTGATTTACTTGGAACAAGTGCTGCTTTAATTTTGAATGCAACAAAACACCTTGCAGGAATAGATCATAAAGTAAAACTTATTCCAAAAGAGATGATTGAACCAATTCAGAAAATGAAAGTTAATTGTCTGGCAGGAAACAATCCTCGTTTGCATACAGATGAAGTTCTGGTTGCTCTGGCTATGCTCAGTAATACTGATGAAAATTGTAAGAAGGCCCTTGAGCAGCTTCCAAAGTTGAAGGGATGTCAGGTTCATACAACGGTAATGCTTAGCGAAGTTGACAGAAAAATCTTCAAAAAACTTGGTGTAATGCTTACTTGCGAACCAGTTGCAAAAAAACAGAAACCATTAATCGGTTAAAAAAAGTATTTTAATAAATAGTTAGGCTGGAGAGTCTCTCTATTTTATATTTATAGAGGTTATTTTTTTATGAAAACAATTAAAGGTCAGGACCTTACAATTGAAGACGTATGTGATGTTGTTTACAAGAAAGAAGAAGTACAACTTCCTACAGACAAAGAATTCTGGGATAGAATGGAAAAATCCCGAAAATTTCTGGAAGATTACATTGCAACAGGTGTTCCAACATACGGTGTAACAACTGATTTTGGTGATTCATGTCACAATCAGATTAGTGTTGATAAGGCTGGCGAACTTCAGCGTGATATTTGTATTTATCACGGAATTGGACTTGGTCCAAAGTTTGATCATGATACAGGTCGTGCCGTTGTTCTTGCTCGTTTGAACGGAAATGTAAAAGGTGGACATTCAGCAATCCGTCCAGAACTTGCAAAGATGATGCTTACAATGTTGAATAAAGATATTATTCCTGTAATTCCTCAGCTTGGTTCAGTTGGTGCTTCTGGAGACTTAACACCACTTTCATATCTTGCAGCAGCTATTCAGGGTGACCGCGAAGTTTACTACAAGGGTAAGATTGTTCCAACAATGGAAGCATTCAATGCAGAAGGAATCAAACCTCTTCCAATCGAAGCAAAAGAAGGGCTGGCAATTATGAACGGAACTTCTGTAATGACAGCAGTTGCTTCTCTTGCATGGAAAAAGGCAGAACGCCTCGCAAAAATTTCAGACTTCCTTACAGCTGTTACTTCAGAAATCACACGTGGTAAAGATACTCCATTCGTTGCAAAGGTAAGTGAAATCAAAAATCATAAGGGACAGATTGATTCTGCAGCTTATGTATATAACATCATTAAGGATTCAAAACGTGTATGGCGTTATGAAGAATTCCTTAAGAATCAGATTGAAAAACTTGATGGAAAGAAATTCATTGCTCAGACAAATAAAATCCAGGACCGTTATTCAATCCGTTGTGCTCCACAGATTACTGGTGTTTACCGCGATACATTACGTTTTGCCCGTGAACTTATTACAGAAGAATTAAACTCTGCAAACGATAACCCACTTGTTGATATTGATGCTGGACGTCTTTACAACACAGGTAACTTCTACGGTGGACACATTTGTGCCGCTTGTGATTATTTGAGAACAGCTTTGGCAAATATTTCAGATCTTTCTGACAAACAGGCAGAAGTTATCATTGATGGAAAATTCAATGGTCTTACAGAAAACCTCATTCCATTCACCCCAGCTGATCACCCACGTGCAGGTCTTCGCTTAGGTTTCAAGGCTGCTCAGATTACAATTTCAGCTATTCGTGGTGAAATTATGAGCTACTGTTTCCCAATTTCTTTGACTTCACAGCCAACAGAAGCATTGAATCAGGATAAAGTTTCAATGGGTACAATTTCAGCTCGTAAACTTGCAGAACAGATTGATCTTCTTTATCTCCAGTATGGTACACATATGCTCGCTGCAATGCAGGCTGTTGACCTTGCTGGTTATGATGATTTTGCACCATTTACAAAGAAAGTTCATGACGAAGTTCGTAAAATGTCTGCTTTCGTTGAAGATGATAGAGTTCTTGATAAAGAAGCTACTGCTGTTGCAGAATGGCTTAAATCTACAGACTTGTTTGCTTAATCTTATTTTTTAGGCTAAGAAAGACGCTCTTTTCAGGGCGTCTTTTTTTTGTTTGTGTTATAATCCCTTTATGCGATATATCTTATATTTCATTCTGGTACCTGCTCTTTTACCAGTTTTTTTAATTTTTAAATATATTTACGGCCTCGATAAAAATGAAAGAGAACCTTTTGGTTTTGTCTTAAAAGTGTTGATATATGGGGCAATTTTTTCGATTCCATGTGCGGTGGTTGAAAGATTTGTAATAGGATTTATTCAGGTTTTTTACGAGACTGGAACAATAAAGTATGCATTTTTAGAAAATACGATTGGAGTTGCGCTGGTAGAAGAATTTTCAAAATTTCTTGTTTTGATGATTTTTGTCTGGAAAAATGAAAATTTTGATTATCGTTATGATGGAATTGTTTATGCAACTACTGCTTCTCTTGGCTTTGCGGCGCTTGAAAATATCCTTTATGTTGTGAATTTTGGAACTGGAGTTTCAATTGGAAGGGCAATCTTTTCAATTCCAGGACATACAACTTTTGGTGTTTTTATGGGCTTTTTCCTCAGTCGTGCAAAAACTTGTGAACTTGATGATATTAAGGTTGGTAAACATTTTCTCCTTATTTTGTCACTTGGTATTTCAACCCTTATTCATGGTTTTTATGATTATCTGCTTTCTGAAGAAATTGCTGCGGCTGGTTATCAGTGGGTTTTCTATATCTTTGTAATTATTCTTGATTTTTTTGCCTGGAAAATTATCCACCATGAATTTAAAACAGATCATCGTTTGTAAATTATGACTAATGAACTAAAAGAAAGACTTATAAATCTTGCAAATAAATATGAAACAAACGATTTTCTCAAAGCGGATCCAAGTCAGTTTTTGTATTGGTATGATTTGGAGGGGGACGGACCTGTGGCTGTAGAAGTGGCTTCCTTTATTGCGGCCATGCTTGCTTTTGGAAGCAGAAAACAGTTCATCCCAAAAATCCAGGAAATTCTTACGCTTGCTGATAGTTTTAATGCAAACAAGAGGGGACAGACCCCTCAATCAATCGTAAATTGGCTTCTCGCCGGAGCTTCAACATTCCCTTATGGTCCCCAAAAGTTCTATCGCTTTTATTCATATGATGATATGCACGTTTTTTTTGGAGAACTTGCTGATATCGTAAAAAAATACAGATCTCTGGGTCAGGCTGTTCAGAAAAAAATGCAGGGGGGGACAGACCCCACTGAGGGGACAGACCCCTTAAACAATTCAAAAAATCCTGCAGAATATCTTTCCTCCCTCTTTCCAAAATCAAAGATTGTTCCAAAAGGAAAAAATTCTGCAAATAAGAGAATACACATGTTTTTGCGGTGGATGGTCAGACAAAATTCTCCTGTAGATATAGGAATCTGGACTTGGGTAAAGCCTGCCAGTCTTATTATCCCCCTTGATGTGCACGTTATGCAGGAAGCAATTGGACTTGGTCTTCTGCCGGAAAAGGCCACCGCCAGTCATAAAACATCTTGTGCTCTTACAGCTGCGATGGAAGAAGTTTTTCCAGGCGATCCTGCCCGTGCCGATTTTGCTCTTTTTGGACTCGGTGTTGATGACAAAATTTGACACTTATGTCATAAATCACTAATATCTTATCTAGGAACAGTTACCCCTTGTGGAATTGATTCTCTTGAATTTTTGAAAATTCAAACACTAAAAGCTCTTCTAAAAAAGACTTGATCCCGGAGGACAGGCACTTATGACCACAAAGAATTAATCTTATATTTTAAAGAGGTTTATCCTCATTTATTAACAGATCTTCATTTTTGAAGATTTCATTTTCGACTTGTTACACATAAAAACAAACGGAAAAATCTATGATACTAACTATTGATATTGGTAATACATCCACCACCTGTGGACTTTTTGATGGCGATAAACTGGTTTTACAGTTCCGTCGTGAAACAAACATTCATTCAAGTTCAGATGAAATTGGTGTGTTCTTTCGAAATGTCCTGCGAGAGAACGGCTTTGACTGGCAAAAAATCACCAAAGTAGGTATTTGTTCTGTTGTTCCTGCTATGAATTATTCACTTATGAGTGCGTGTTCAAAATATCTGAATCATGATCCATTGATTGTTCAGGCTGGAATAAAAACTGGTTTAAAAATTAAGTATTCAAATCCAAAAGAAATTGGAGCAGATTTAATTGCTGCTGCTATGGGTGCTGTTTCTTTAAATCTTAATAAAAATACAATTATTGTTGATTTGGGAACTGCAACTACTTTGGAATTACTTTCTGCTGATAATGAGTTTTTGGGTGGTTCAATTTTGCCTGGTATGAAGATTTCAATCGATGCTTTGGCAAGTGGAACAGCAAAACTTCCTTCTGTTGAAATTGCAAAACCTGAAGGAATTTATGGTTCAAGTACACCAGAAGCAATTCAAGTTGGTTTGTACTATGGAACAGCTGGTTCAATTAAGGAAATATGTTATCAGTATCAGAAGAAAGTGTTTAAGGGTGAAAAGCCGTTTGTTCTGGGAACTGGAGGTTTTGCTAAAATCTTTGCAGATTACAAACTTTTTGATCAGATTATCCCTGAATTAGTTCTTTTAGGTGTAAAACGAGCCCTCGAATTAAATTAATTATTTTTACTGGAGATTTATATGTCTAACAATAATTCAACAAGTGTAGCATTAACACGTAATAGAAAATTAGCTTTAACAGGTGCTTTCAGTGCACTTATCATTGTACTTTCACTCACAAATCTTGGTTTTATTACTTTTAGCCCTGTAGTTTCAATCACAATTTTGCAGATTCCTGTAATTCTTTGTGCAACTCTTGCAGGCCTTCCAGAAGGAATTATAGCTGGTTTTGTAATGGGTATGATGTCTTTGATTAAAGCAGCAATGAGTCCAAGTGGAGTTCTTGATCCTCTTTTTGTAAATCCACTTTGTTCAGTTTTACCAAGAATGCTTTTAGGAGCAGTTGCATGGGGATTCTGGAGACTTTTCAATCTTATTCCTCATATGCCAAAAACTCTTTCGGCAGCTTTGACAGGCTTCCTTGCAACTTTTGCTCATACATTAATGGTTTATGGTTGTATCTTCATTTTTGACGGAGCAGATATGCGTGCTGCTTTGGATTCAATTGGAATGACTGGTGCAGGATATTTAACAGTAGTTGGTGTAGGCATTGTTAGTGAAATGGCAGAAGCAGCTTCATCACTTATTGTTTGTGCTGCAGTTTATGCCGGATTATTCATTGCTTCAAACAAAAAGTCTAAGTTGTCGCAGGAATAAAAAAAGTAGTATAATAGCCCCTATGAGAATAGTTATTGTAGGGGCTGGCTTTACAGGTGTTCAGCTCGCAAAGCTTTTGATCGCAGAAAAAAATCAGGTTGTTATTATAGACAACAATGAAAATATTATCCGTCATGCATCTAATCAGCTGGATTGTACTGCTGTTTGTGCTGATGGAAATAATCTTGATACATTGGAAGATGTTGGAATTGCTAAGGCAGATGCTTTAGTTTGTGTAACATCTTCTGATGAAGTTAATATGATTACCTGTTCACTGGTGGATGCTGTCTATCCAGATGTTCTTAAAATTGCCAGAGTTCGTAATTATGCCTATTATGTAAACAGTGCTTCTGCTGTAAAAAAACATTCAATCAATTTTTCAGGAAAACGTCGTCCGCTTTATGGAATTAACTATATGATTCATCCGGACGTAGAAGCGGCAGATGCAATTGTACAGGCTGTAGAAAATGGTGCTGTAGGAAGCATTCTTTCTTTTGATAATTCAGATTATGTAATTGCCCGTTTTACAGTTTCAGAAAAAAGTAGTCTTGATGGTATTGCCTTAAAAAATATCCGTTCTAAAACAGACTTTAAGTTCCTTGTTTCCTATGTAGAACAAAACGGTGAAACTTCACTTCCTTCTGGAGAAACAATTATTTCTGCAGGAAACACTCTCGGAGTCCTGCTTGATAAAAATGATGTTTCTTCCATGCTCGATTTGTGTGGTTCTGAACAGCAGGATATTCGTAGAATAGTTCTGATAGGAGCTGGTCGAATTGGAACAATTATTGCAGAAAAATTGATTAAGCCACAGAAAAAAGGTTTTGGCCGTTTATTCCAGTTATCCTCAAAAAGATCTCAGGACTTTGTTATTATTGATACAGATGATGAACTTACAAAAGATGCTTCAGAAAAATTTCCAGAAGCCAGAGTTCTTCGTGCAGATGCATCAGACGAGTTTTTCCTTAGGGAAGAAGGCATTGTAGATTTTGATCTTGCAATTTGTGCTACTCATAATCATGAGATGAATATGGTTCTTGCAGCTTATCTTGAATCTCTTGGCGTAAAACAGTCAATCAGCCTTGTTTCCAGTGCTGCTTTTGGTGAAATAGGAACAAAACTTGGTGTAGATGTTACAGTTCCTTTGAGAGATGCCGTGGTAGATTCTATTATGAGTCATCTTAGAGGTAAATCTGTAAAAGAAATACATACTGTTACAAACGGAGATTTTGAAGTAGTTGAGTGTGAAATTACAGATAAATCAAAAATCCTTGGCAAGACATTGAAGGAAATTTCAAATCCTGGAACCTTCCTTGTTTTAATGAATCGTAAAAATGGAAATGACAAATATCAGATTGTTGATGGAAATACAGTAATTTCCACCGATGACCATATTGTTCTTATTACAGAAGCAGAAAATAGCAAAAAGGTTTTGTCATATTTTTCAGGAAGCAGCGAATAATGTTTGTTTTATTTTTTATAAAAATTGCTTCAATTCTTCTTGCAATTGTAGGGGTTACTTTTACCATTCCTGCTGCAGTTGCTTTGTATTGTGGAGAAATGCAAGTTCTTCCTGCATTTATCATTCCTCTTGCCATCAGTTTAGTTTTAGCTCTGGCAATTAATCTTCCAACAAGAAAGTTTAAATACAACATGACAATTCGCGAAACTTTTTTTGTTGTAGCATTTGTCTGGATTATTGTCAGTTTTATGGGGTCTGTCCCCCTGTATTTTTCCGGATATTTTAATTCATACATTGATGCTTTTTTTGAAAGTGTAAGTGGATTTACAACAACAGGTTCAACAATTCTTTCCGATGTTGATATTCTTCCTCGTTCAATTAATATGTGGCGTTGTATAACTCACTGGCTTGGTGGTATGGGAATTGTTACTCTTACAGTTGCTTTACTTCCTCTGCTTGGTGTAGGAGGATTTCAGCTTATTAAAGCAGAAACAACTGGTCCTGAAAAAGGTAAAGTTACAGCCAGAATCACAACAACCGCTAAAGTTCTCTGGATTATTTACACAGGTCTTACACTTGTAGAAGCTCTTGCCTTAAAAATTGCCGGAATGGATTTTATAGATGCCCTCTCGCATGCATTTGCAACTTTGGGTACCGGAGGA
>CAMPAL010000007.1 GCA_946631855.1 uncultured Treponema sp.
TCAAACTTCAAATTCATAAATCGTACCTCACTGAATTTTAATATAGGGTTTCGAGGTACGATATACAAAATTATTTTTCAAAATACCAGTCTGCAGCTTTGTTGATATAATACGCAGCTTTTCTCAAATCTTGCACAGCCTTTTGCTTTATATCATTTCCAGTTGTTTGATCTCCAAATTTCCTGCCGCAGCGCAGAATATATTTTAAGGCATCCCCCATTGCCCAGCTTGATGATTCATTCAAATTCAAATACTCCAAAATAGAAGTAATTGCTTCCCAAGCCTCTAATTCCATTGTTTCATTTTTGCGGTTTTTAAAAGGAATGTTTTGATAATGAGGAGCTTTTTGGACAATTTCTCCTCCGTCTTTTTCATTTTCATTCATTTAATGACTCCTTATACAGTCTGGCCCACTAAAGGATTTTCTTCCAAAACTTCCTTTGTTTCTGTAAGAAGTTTCTCAATCTCAATTTTCTGTTCGTCTGTCAATTTTACAGAACTTGTTGCGGCAGAAACCTGAATCTTTAGTTCAGAATTTTCATTCTTCAATTGTTTTACTTTTGCAAGTAACTGTTTCGTTGTCTCTAACAACGCGTTTTGAGCTTCAAAAATATTTTCCATATGCTAAGAAATATAGCAGTTGTAAGCATACGGTTCTGCAAATTGTATAGTGTTTTCCTCAACGCTTTCAACTTTCACAAAATCATATTTTTTGAATTTTTCGCCAAGCCACTTTTTTAATTTTTCATAAGTTGAAGAATTTACGCAACAAATCATTTTTTCGCTCTCCCCAATAATTCAATGCATTTTTCAACGTGTTCAGGTTGAAGTGCAGGTTTTTCAGGATCGTACCAGGAGGTCTGAACTTTGAAAATATAGGTTTGAGTTTTACTAGTTTTTTCTGTGACCGTTTGTTCTACAGTGACTTTCAAGTTGTTTTATCCAAATTTGTCTTGAAGGGGCTTTAGGATCGTTTAATATAGATATTATTTCTTCTGCATGTTTTAATTGAAGACCTGGTTCAGTCTCTGAATACCAACTTGTTTGAACAAATCTTTTATAGCCATCCATGTTATAGCAGCAAAGATCCTCCTCATCATCATCTAAAACAGCAAAGTTCTTTACTTCAGGGTGTCTTTTCAACCAGCATTGAATTTGCAAACCTCTGCCGAAAAATTCTTTTACAGGTTCAGGGTTTGGGTTTTTATTCCAAATCACATCGTACAAACCTTTTTCATTTTCAACAAAATTATGTTTATGATATTTGTTGCTCAATTCATTATTGTATTCGTTTCCTATTTTATCTGTAATACGAATACCTGCTTTTTTCAAAATTCTGTACAGTCCGCATTTTTTATCAAAGTAAAAACATCTCCAGCTTGAGCTCATTACAATTTTGCATTTTGTTTCATCGTGGATTTTTTTCAAAAGAGGAATTGTTCTATCATCTATTTGAGATTGGCTTTTTCCGTATTTTAATTTACGAAATTTATAATAATCAGACTCAAAGTAAATTTGAGAATTTAAAACGCCGTCAATCCACATCCAAAAAAAGAACTTTTGTTTTATCTTCTCTTGAATGCATTTTGCCATACCTCCTTGAAATATAAATTCCGAAAAATAATATAGAGGATAGCTTCACATCCTTGGAATACGAAAAGCATCCAAAAAATTATCAACTGCTTCAACTTTCTTTTTGTAAAAAAGAATTTCTTTGCTTGCAGGATTTGAATTAAATCCTAAATCAAATCCATTCACATGAACATCCTGTAAAAGATTAATCAATTCCTGCTCTGTTTCAAATTGAAGTTTAATCTTTCCTTCTTTACGAAGTTTTTTCACAAAAAATCCAAAATCCATGTTTAGAATATAGCGAAAAAGAGGCGAAAAGAAATAAAAAAGTGAATGTATAACGAGTTAGAGGGTTTCAAATATATTTTTAAAATTTGAAAAACCTTTTTAAAAGATTTTAAAAAATCTAACTCGTTGTACATTTAATTCTATTCCTTTATTTTATAACGCTTTAGCCCTGTTTTAATGTATCACTTGTTTTAATAACTCGTGATACATTTAATTTTTCATCAATGTATCATATGTTATTAAAACTTATGATACATTAAAAAGAGGATAATCCTTTATAATACAACGAAAAGAGATTGAATGTATCACGAGTTAGAATTTATAAACTCTTTTAAAAACTTTTTTGAAATTTTAAAAAAATAATTAAAACTCCGTAACTCGTTATACATTCAATTCTCTTGATTTCTTAAATATAAAAAGCCATCTTCTTTTTATTTATATAATACAAATCCTAACCTAAAGTAAAAAGATGAATGTACAACGAGTTTTAGGGACCTAAATATATTTTAAAAAATCAAAAAAGTTTTTTAAAGAGTTTAATAAATCTATCTCGTTGTACATTTACTCTGCTTTACATTGTTTTTAATGTATCATATATTCATGATACATTTGAAAAAAGGAATTATTGAAAAAGATTCAGCCTATAATAAAAAATCCCCGGGGTACAAACTAAATTGGAAATGAATAGTTACAAAGCTATCGCGATGGTATTGACTCCATCCGAAAAATTCAATTTACTTCGTTATTTATTTATGAAAAGGTGTATATTTAAATTGAAAAATGTAAAAGAAAACTGGAAAATTACTCTTCGGGTCTATATTAGTCTATACTTATTTATTCTTACTTCTTTTTTTATTTTTGAAATGTACTTAGTTAAGCAAAACCCTGAAATACATATTGAAAGAAGTTTTAATCAAGTAGAGATTGAACCTGTAAAGATTGAGCCGTTGGTTGTAAAATCTCCTTCCCCAATTTATAATCCTGTTTGGAAGGAATACGCGGAAAAAATTATAAGTACTTCCAAAAAAGAATGGGGAGAAAATGAAGAAAAATTAAACTTTGAAGGTGCAATTGAGTTAATTAAAAAGATTGAAAAAGCCGCTGAAAAATATCAAATGGATTTAAAAACAGCACTTGCTTTAGTTGACGTGGAATCTAGTTTTAATGCAAAAGCAAAAAATAGAGGAGGAGAGGCATACGGCTTATGTCAAGTTACTTTTCCCTGTTTGACTCAATATAATTGGAAGTACGGAACAGATTATACATTAGAGGATATGTATGATGAAGATTTAAATCTTAAAGTTGGGTTTTGGTATTATAAAATTTATATTTTAAGCATTTGCAATAAAGAATATGATTTTATCACAACTAATGATGAATGGAAAACTTTTAGAGATGCTTATATTGCATATAACATAGGAATATCCACTTTTGCTAAAATTGGAAAATCAGGCAGAAACTCTTTAAGACAGGGTGTTTATCCAAATAGCAAACATACTAAAAAATATGGAAAACCTGGAAGTTCTTATAATCCTCTAAAACGCTGTATGAGAAAAGCTAAAGAATGGGGATTTGAAAATGTAATTTAAAAAAACGGAATTATCCCTTACATACTTAATGTAAAGACATTCTGACCGTTGCCAGTCAAATTTTCTGCTTCATCAAATGCCCCACAATCAGCTAAAGCAAGCTCAGCTAAGGCTTCAACACTCTCCACAGACGTTTTAGAAAGTTCCGACACTTCTTTGATTTGAATTTAGGACTTCCGGCTTTTGAACCTGCACGTTTTCCTTTTAACGATTCATAGAATAATTAGTGAAAAATTTTTAAACCGTTTTGTCTTTTTTTGAAACTTTACAATCCAAAAGACCTATATTATTATTGAAAGGACGGTACAGATATGAAACAGATTTTTGACGAAAGAAAAGCATTAGCAGAAATTGTTAATAGCATTACCGTAGAAGATGAACGGAATTGCTTTATTGCCGTTGAATATTTACCGAAAAATCAGCGGGAATCATTAAAGGCAGAAGGTCATTTTGTAACCCCCGAAGGTTTTACTAATACGGCATTAGGTTTTAACTTAGAAACATATAAAGATAGATGGGAAAATTTTGAAGTAGCAAAAGCTGAACTTGAGTCTGATGGGTACAAAGTTTTTGAGAGCAAAGACCTTAAAAAAGCACTTGTGATGTTGTTTAAGTACAGATTTCCAATCTACGATTGTATGGCAGATAAACCAGAATGGTTAGAAACTTATGACAAGTATTATTTTGAATGGGCTGATTACAGGGATATGTTTTTATCTGATGAAGAAAAAGAATCCCGTGCTTCTGTATTTTCAGATATAGCAACAGGATTAGAAACTGTTGTACAATAAGATTTTTGATATTCTATGCAGCTTTTAATATATTTGATTTTGTAAAAGGAACTTTATGTTCTTTTAGGTATTCAATAAATCCTTCAAAAAAATCTAATAGCTGTTGTTTATCTTTATTACAATCTTCTTCTACTTCTTGATAAAATTTTTCTACAAGAAATGTATTATATCTTGCATTTCCTTTCTGCAAGTATTTTGCACCTTCAACAATTACAGGTTCCTTTTCATCATCTAAAAATTCATACTTTTTCTTAAAGTTGAAAGGTGTATCAAATGGACTTTGTTCTGAAAATTTTCGACCAAAATCGTACCCAGCTTTTTTAGAATCTTTTGCATTTTGTATTGAAAATATTGCAGCTGAATTTTTTATCTCATTTAATTTTGTTTTTGATTCTTCTAATTCCAATTCTTGTTCAACCAAAACTAAAGTTTCATCCAATTCTCGTTCTGCTTCGTACAATCTTCTTTTTGCAATACGGACTTTCCTTTCTGCTTTTTTGATTGCCTGAAGTTGTTTATCATAAATATCATTATCTTTCAAACTTTTATCTCCTATATTTTCAATTAGTTAGCCCAAAAGTATGTTAGGGGATAATTCCAAAAAAAAAATAAGGGCTGATTTTTCAGCCCTTATTACTTTTTTCACTTAAAAGCCCTTTGTTCATGCAATTCTTCTTCCTCATCATCACTCAATTCTTTTAATTCAGGCTGCATTCCTTTTGCTTTCAAAATATAATTATCCAAATCCTCTGTTGAAGCGCTCAAAGTATATTGCTTACTCAAATCAAATTGATCTATATTTTCTGCATGTAATCTTTGTCCTAAACTTTGAAAATAATCCTGCACACTTTGTTCAGAAAAAATACAGGCTTTAATAAAAGTTTCAAAATCAGGAATTTCAGGAGTATCATTTTCATCTAAAGGGAATGCAATTGGGTCTGCGTCATCTTTTTCAAATTGAGTCATTTTTTCAATAAAATCTTTTAAATTTTTTGAAAACTCTTTTCTCCATCTATCATAAAAAGCTTTTGCAGGAGGTTCATCTGTTTTTCTTGGCATTCCCGCGGTTGCTCTAATATCATCAAAAGCTAAATCAATTTTATCTGCAAAATCATCTGCGCCTGCCCTTCTTATATCTTTAATAAATTGTTCCCATTTATCTTTGTTTTTACCTTTTGCTAAAAACTTTGATAAAGCCTCTTTTATTTTTTGACCTCTATCCCCTTCAAAGTTTACATATTTACGAATATCATCTCCTTGTAACTCTGCAACTCCAAAACCAGACCAGATTGTTTTATTTTCATCAGTACCACTTCCCGCCAACAAATCCTCTGCGGATTTTCTTACAGCTTCCATTTTCAAACATTGAATTAAATTCTTCCAAACATATTCTTTGAAAATTGGGGAAACCATTCTTCCAAAAACGCCTTTTTCTTCTATAAAATTTAATTCAAGTAAATTTTCACTTTTTTCTCTTAAAGCCTTCAAAATACTTTCTTGAACTTTTTCATCTAAAAGAGTTGCATCAGAATTTGGGTTTATTAAAATATCTTTAAAAACTTCTTCCCAGGATTTCATTTATTCCTCCTCTTTCTGAATTCCAAAGGAACTAAAAAGGCGAAGAATTTTTTCAATTCCTCCAAAAACATTTTCAGCTTTTCCTTCAATTTGCCCTTTTGTCAGCAATTCAACAGACCATTCATTTGCTTTTTGAATTGTATTTTCCCAAGCGGTATTCAATTCAGCCTCTTTTAATTCTCTTGTTTTTTCTTCTTCTTTTTTCAAGCTTTCTTCTTCACCTGCTTTTGCCTGAGATTTTAATTCTTTTGCACTTTCATTTTCAGGGTCTTTTTCTAAAACTGTATTTAAAATTGAAATTGCGGTTTTGAAATCCCCTTCAGAAATTTTTTCTTTTGCACTTTGAATATTTTTCTTCAAGAGAGATTTTTTCTCCTCATCTTCTTTTTCTTTTTGTAAATCTTCATCTGATTTTGGAACTTCAACTTCAACTTCTTTTTCTTCTAAAGGTTCTTCTTTTACAACCTCTTTTTCTAAAACAATATCATCCCCTCCATCAAGATTGAGATCTTTTTCATTTATATTTAAAATTTTGTCTCTAATAAAATCCATTTTAAACCTCAAAGTAAATTAGTGCTCTAGGTAATAGTGACTATATTTTTTAAGGGGTGAAAAAATGAAAGTGAGTCCAATTATACAACCTCCCTCTTTAGTTGCGCTACTTGAGGGAAAAACATTAAAAGCTTTGAATTTGAAGATAAAAGAAATTCAAGAAGAAAAAGAAAAAGAAAAAGAAGATGAAAAAAGAAGGTTAGATATCCTGGCCTGAAAACTAATTGAAAAAAAAGGAGTGAAAAATTATGAAAATAATAGATTTTTTCAAAAAACTTTTTTACAAATCCCCTGATGAGAAATTATTCAAAAGTTTTATGAAAGGAGCTGGTGAAAAGCTAACCGCAAAAGATTGGCTCGCAAAAGTTCCAAATGATACAGATACGTCTTTAATAAGATACATGTCGAAAATTTTCCCAAAAATAGATTTTGAAACCTTCAAAGCTCCAAATTCTTTGTGGTCAACATTTTACGCAAAGATTGATGAGGAAAAGTTTACAGCGGAGGAATATTTTGATTATTTCTTTACCTCAAACCCTGAGTTGAAACTTTCTTGCAAAACAGATGAAGAGTCAGATGCAGAATTTAGAAAAGATTGGATTGATTTTGCTTTTAGTGAAAAATGGAGTAAAAATCCAAAAGAATGGAATTACCGTCTTTCTGAGCAGGGAGCTGATTCTGCATTTAGAGAATGGATGAAAGAAGAGGATTTGGAATTTATAATTTCTTTACAGACGTTTGTAAAAAATGTAAAAAACCTTGTGGAAAGCGAGTTTGTAAATTATTTGAAAGAGATTGGATCTTATGAAACAATTTGGCATTCAAATGAAGAGTGGGAGGAATTGCTGAAAGGGTTTATAGACTATAAAAAGAAGTTAGGCAGGTAATGCATGGATTGGGAAAATTCTTGTAATTATCAAAGGGAAGTTTCTTATCAGGGAAGACTTGATAAACATACAGAAAGGCAAAGAATAAAATTAAGAGATAACTTGATAAAGCATGCGGGTATTCCTGAAGATGTTTTAGTTGTTGAAGTAAAAAGAAACATTGAGGGAGACGCGGTGACAAAAGTCATTAAAGATGCAAAAATCTCAAATTGCATTTTCCCTGTTTTGAAGGATATACCTGTAAGAAAAAAGATAACGGAGTTTGGAGAAGATTATACAGCAATTACTTTGGTTTCTGCGCAGGGTGAAGGTAGTGAAAAAGGGCAAGGAAGTGAACAAAAGGATTTAACAACAATTGAAGTAATTCTTCCAATGGACGCAAATATAAATATGGGAGATCAAATAATTCGAGTAATGGTACAGGATACGATAAATTCCTGCAGTGTAATGGTTTTTGATGTAATTGAATTATTGGCAGATTTTTCAAATAATAGTCCTTTAGGAATAAAAGCAAGAGTTGCATTATCCACTCAGCCTGTTGATTTAACAAAACCTGCGTATAAAATGATAATGGCAATGGCAAAAAGAAGATTGGAGGCAAATTACTAATGGATGACGTAAAATTAGAAACAAATGTTGAAGATGAAGACAAAATAAATTTAATGTCTGCAAATGATTTTCTTATTTTTCCACCTGATCGAAGTGGCAATGTAAACATTTGGGTAAACTGTAAAAAAGAAATGAATGTAAGAATTTCTTTTTACGATTTGAAAAATTCAGTAAAATCTTTATTTGGTTCAGAAATTGATGCAGGTGATTTTATTTATTTAATTCAAAGAGGTTCTATTGTATATACTGATAAAAAAATTTACGGTATAATAAATCCAAAACCTATGGGAATGGAAAACCCAATTCCAACCTTAAATGCTATGAAACAAGCATTGGGAATTCGTTAAAAAAGAAAAAATTTCTATTTTTTTCTTTTCCACTAAATATTTAAAAAGGTGATCAAAAAAGTCACCACCTTATAAGGAGAAAAAATAAAATGATGAAAAGATTTAGTTCTATTAAAAATGAGAATCTTTCAAAGAGAGCAAAGATTAGAATGTTGGAAGGCCGCAAGTCAAGAATCAATGAGTCTGAAGACGAAGAGGATGACATTGAGGTTGAAGCAGATGCCACAGAAGATGGCGGAGACGAAGAGGAAGACCTCGATGTAGTTTCTACAGTAGCAAATCTCGTACAGGCACTTGTTGACAATGGTGAGGATGTAACTCCAATCGCAGAAGTTCTTGCATCAGCAGTTGATGAGGAAGGTGAGGATGAAGAAGGCGAAGGTGAGGGTTCAGATGATGATGAAGAAATCGAAGAGTCTTTGGACGAAGATGAAGAGATGTCTGAAGACGAAGATGAGGATTCAGACGAAGATGACGATGAGGAACTTTCAGAGTCACGTGCAAGGGCAAAGAGAGTTGCAGAAGCTAAAAAGAGAATTCTTGCAAAGAAGCGCGTAGCTGAAGCAAAAAAGAGAATTGAGGCTAAAAAGAGAATCGCTGAGGCAAAGAAGAGAATCGAAGCTAAAAAGAGACTTTCTGAAGCAAAGAAACTTGTTGCAAGAAGAGCAAGAAGAGCCGGTCTTTAATTTGTAAAGAAAAACTATATTAAAAAGGAGATTTAAATCTCCTTTTTTTTTTCAAATGAGGTGAAAACAAAATGAGAACAAATAAGAAACTTTTAGAAGCAAAAAGAAAGGTAAAGATTGCAGAAGCAAGATTGAGAGTTGCAAAAAGAAGATTGAGAGAATCAGAAGGCGGAAAAATTCTTTGGGTTGCACATAATCACGAAGATGCAAATGAGCACCGTGTTTTTGTTATTTCTCCTGAAACTCTTGAGAGATTAAATACATCAGGAACCTGGCTTAGTAACTATGACTATATTGAAACAAAAGATATAGTTCCTGGTCATCAATATTTGATTGAATCTGATGATGAAAGTTTGGATATTTATGACTGGAATCAGCTAATTGTCGAAAGAAAAAAATTAATGGGAAAAGATGAAGCTCCTCTTTTCATTGATTGGTTTGATTATGAAACAGATGGCTCCCCGCTATTTTCTTCTTGGGATGAGTATGTTGAAGCTAATTTGGAATATTTCAAATATGCAGAACTTGATAGGGATTCATCAAGAGGATATGCTTTAATTGAAATTGATGAAAGCGGCAAACCAAAACAGGTTTTAGGTACTCTTGATTGCTATCCGGAGGGAGATGATGAGGCTAATACCTATATTGACGAGGCTTTAGCTGAAGCTGATGCAGATGCTGAGTTTGAAAGAGGGGTAGCTGAAAGAGAATCAAATTTGGATTGGTCTATTTGGGACGCAGCTGTTGAAGATATTAAAGCGGCTCTTGCAGAATTAAAAAATAAATTCCCAGGACTTTACGTTGCTGAAGGTGTTTGGACTGAAGGTGATAATGAAGAAAGAAAAAGATTCGGAATGAGAGCGGGTATCCGCAGAAATAGATATGGAAAAGGTAATGATCCTCTTGTAAAAGTCTCTATTGGTGTAGATAACGGTGAGTTTGTAATACTTCGTTGGACTGATTATGAGATTTTAGATACACATTATCCTACTAAAAAGTTTAGTACACTTCGGGAATTTGAAGACTTTTTGGCAGAGTGGTTGACCGATGCAGAAACATTATTATCAAAAGGAATTGAATTCAAGGATGTTGTAGCTTATAACGAAAATGGCTATCCAGTTGACGAACCGCAAAGAGTAAAGTAATTTTACAAAAAGGTGGATGAAAAATCCGCCTTTTTTTTAACACTCAAAATCAATATAACGAATAATCAGCTGATCATTATCTTTCAAATCATATACCATTTCTTCATTCACATAATCCTCTAACCCAACCATAAATTCAAAACGGGTAATTTCTTTTCCTAAAACATCTTTTACAAAATTCTCAAAGATTTCCATTTGATTATTTGAAAATTCTTTGATTGTCTCAATTCCATTAGGAAAAAGATTTTCCTCTCCTTTTTCTTTTATATACTTTGCAAACTGTTCCATAAGAAAAGAATCATAGCAAATAAAATTTTCAGGCTTGTTTTCAATTTTGTTTATGAATGTTTCATCCATATCAGAAAAATAACGAAATGGCCCAACATAAAATAATTCTTTACTTGCCAAGCGATCATATAGAGATTTTCGAATCAAAGTCAAACTGTGAGCCGAACTAAGATGAAGAGTTAGATTCAAAAATCTCTTCTCTAATACTCTTCATATTTTTATCCTCCTTTGAACTTGTAGTAATTTTCACTTTTAGAAATCAAATAAGTTCAGTGTTTGATTTCAAAAATTCCTTCTCTAATACTTTTCATTGATTTCCTCCTTTTTCACACTAACTAAATATAGAACTAAAGGAGAAATAAAAAAATGAAGAGAACTTCTAATAAAGTTGAAATTGCTCGAAGAGAGGTAAGGCTCGCTGAAGCAAAATTGAGAATTGCAAAACGCAATCTTAGAAACCTCAAAGAAAGTTATGATGATTATTCAATCTATGACGGTGAAGAGTTGAACGATGCAGGCTATCCTGTTGAAACAGAAGAGGAAGTTGAGTGGAGAAGGAGTGCAGCAGATGCACATTTGGCAGCACTTCGTAGAAGAGAGGCTGCAAAGTACGAAGCTGCAAGACGCAGAAAGTCAAAGAGCTTGAATGAAAAGGCTATTGTAGGAAATGGACCTTTGAAGGAATTCAATGATTTTGATGACATCCTTGATCAATACGGTGAAGTGAAATTGTCTGACTTCTTTAGAAAGAACTGCAGACTTACTTCTAAACAATCTGCAAAATGGGCAAGTTATGATAACTCCGGAAATGAAGGCGATTTAAGCGCAAAAGTAAGCGATGTAGATCCACTTGAATTGGAAGACTTCCTTAACGATGTTGGACTTGTCACATCTGTATATCTTTAATCTCTATATTCTTTAAAGGAGGAAAAAGATTCTTCTTGTAAAAGGGAAGAATCTTTATTTTTAAAAATATGATACCTTTTTCAAAAACAGAACTTGAATATTTACAAGGTCTTTTGGATTCTGAATATTTTTATGATTCAGATCCTTCAAAAAATCTTGAAGCAAAAATAACGGGAGTTTCTTTAATATTAAAAAACCCTGAATTGCATATTACAATTTCAAAAGAAAAAAACCCAAAGCCGATAATTTCAGATTTTATATTTTCAATAAATATAAAAGGACAAGACCCTATTAGTTTTCCTTCCTGGCAGGCTGCTTTTAGATATATTTTCTTTTATATCGGAAAAGAAGGGTTTGAAACAGATGAAAATGAAGAAGAAGAAAATGAAAACTTTTCAAATTTTATAAAACCTATTCCAAAAAATAATTTATCTGATTTTATGCCTAGGAGTATGCGATGAAAAATAAAAAGCAAAAATTCTATGTTCAATTTAGAGATGGGTCAATTACTCTTCATAAAATTGAAGCATCTACAGAAGAAGAAGCGAGGAAAATTGCGAATGAAAAATTCGGAGATTCTGAAAATGGAGTAAAATGGGTTATAGGCGTTTTGCGTTCTTCTGATGAAAAGCCAAAAGCTTGGGAAAATCAATTATTGAAATATATTTGAAAAAAAACAGATTTCCTCTTTTTTTCACTAATTAAAAATAAACCAATATATTATTGGCTGTATGCCAAAATTCGCAATATAGTTGGAAAAAAGAGAAAAAAATGGAAAGAAAAGGTAAATTACACCTAGTTGAGTCCTACACAGGACCTAGAAGCAATTACAAAAATCTTACAAATGAAAAAGAGTATGCCTCATTAAAAGAAGCCGCATTGAAATTACATAACGGCAAAAAAAGACTTTCAGAGGCCACTACAATGGACAAAATGAAGAAAGTCCTTGTAGAAAATAAAATCGATGAAGAAGTCCAAAAGAGAGTTTTAGCAAGTCTTCAGGAAGCAGGTGCAGATGTTGATACAGTAGAAATCTGGCAGTTCCCTGTTTCAAAAATCAATGATGCAGAACATAAAAATTTAAATGGTCGTGTTTATAATAAACAACTTTGGGAAAATGTTGTAAACAAGCAAACAGATGTTTGGAAGGGAGGAACTGGTTTGGCAAATCACCCTGCAGATGATGAAGATGGTGATTTTATGAATCAGTCTATTGTTTGGCTTGATGGTTTTATTGGGGATGATGGAATTGTTTACGGTATTGGTACTTTTGTTGGAGCAGGCGGTGAGCTTGCAAGGCAAATTATCTCTGTAGGAGGCCGTGTTGGTTTTAGTACTTCAGGTTATGGAGATTTCTTGAAAGATGGATTTACCGTTGACCCTGATGATTACGAAATTGATAGATTTGCAGATTTGGTTTTGAATCCTTCTCAGGGGGTTTATGGGGATTATAAAGATTCTTATAAATCGGCTCAAGCAGAATCCACAAAGAAAAATGGAAATTCACTTACAGAGAGTAAAAAGAGAATGCAAGAAGAAGATGAAGAAAAGTGCAAAATCAAATTTGAAGGAGAAGATGAAAAAGAGTATGATTCATTCTCTTCTTTTATTTCAGCTTTGAAGAGTCATTTGAAGAATAAAAACGAACTTGAAGATTTTGAAGAAATTGAAATTGGGGATTATCAAGATCAGTATCAGGGAAATGAAAAAGAAAAGTTTAACGGTGTTGAAAGCACTTCAATTCCTGATGAAATGGTAGGATTGGAAGAAGGTACAACACTTTCTGAAAATTTGATTGTTGAGTTTTATACAAAAGAAATTAAAAACATCAATAAAGAATCAAACCGCAATTATGAAAAGAAACTTTCAAAGCTTGAAAAGCTGATTAAAAAGCTCAAGAAAGAAAATTTGAATGAGATTTCAAAAGAAAAAATCAACCTTCAGATCAATAAGATGATTGAGTCTATTGAAAAAGACGTAAAGAAAGCAATGAATGAAGGCTTTGATGCAAGAAAGCTTTGCGAGGAATTGGAAATAAGTTCTTTGGACAAACTTTCAAACATTAAAGAAAAGATTGAAGATTTCTCATCTTTGGAAGAGTGTTTGGTTAAAACTACAAAAGAAGCAAATAAGTACAAGGAATTATACGAAGAGAAAACAAAGAGTCAGTCTCAGGAAATTGGAAATACAATTACCGCAAATGAGAAGGTTGCACAGCTCTCTGAAGAAATTTCAACCTTGAAAACAAAGGTTGCTTTGAAAGAGCGAGAAAACAAAAAGCTCGCAAAAGAAAACGAAAAGTTGAATGAAAGTCTTTCAAAGTCTACATTTACAAATGAAAAGCAGGCTCAAATTACAGAGAGTTTGAAAAAGAGTCTTGAAGTTACTAAGAAAACCTTGGATGAATCAAATGAGGTTGGAGATGCAAAAGCTGATAGAATTGAAAACCTCAAAACCGCTTTGCAGGAAGCAACTTCTTTGAATAAATCTAATGCAAATGAGATTACTGCTTTGAAAGAAGCTTTGAGAAAAAGCAACAAAAGTAATAGAGAACTTGAAGAGAAAGTCAACAAGTTAGAAATAGATAGAAAAGCAAACAAAGTTGGAACTTCTCTCTCTGAAAAACAGTGGAAAGAAAGAATAAACGCGTTGAATTCTCGTGTCAAGAGTCTTTCAGAAAAGAATTTACAGTTGATGGATTTAACTGAAGAATCTGAAAAGACAATAAGCGCTTTGAAAAACTCTTTGAGAGAAACTAAAAAGCAGCTTGCAGAAAAAACTCGCAAAGCAGATCAGCTTGCGCTTAAAGAAGAGGAAAATACTTCTTTAAGATTGTCACTCAAAAAAGCTAGAAGTAAACTTGAATCCATTAATGAGGATTATGAAAATACTTCTAACGCTTTTGAGGCTTTAAAAGAGAAATATGCAAAAGATTTGAAAGAGAAAGTTCTCGCGGAAAAGAGTAACAAAAATCTCTTCAAGCAGAACAAAAAACTTGCTGAAGAAAAGGCTGCGGAGAGAGTTGAAAGACTAAAGGCTGAAAGATTGGCAAGACGTGGCATGAGTAATATTGATACTGACTTCTTGACAGATAATGCTGCAATCGAAGATTACTACGATAATTTCGGTACAGAAGCAGAATTCGAAGGAAAGGATAAAATTAAAACTTTGAAGGATGCTCAAACTGCATCTCTCTTCTCAAATGAATTGTTTTCTGAAGATGCTGAAGAAGAATTAGAAGAGTCAAAAAACAGGGAAAGGGAAAAGGATTCAATGACTTTGGCTGATATGTTCAAATGAAAAAAATCTAAAAAGCCTTCTTTTTATGAGGAGGCTTTTAATTAAAAAACTAAATTAGAAAGAGGTTTTGTAAAAAATGAATAAATTAACTGAAAAAAAGATTTTGAGAGCTGCAAAGCTTTGTTTCAAAGCTTTAAAAGAGCAGAAGCTAAAAGAAGATTTAGATATTAGTAGCTTGGAAACAGCAGGTGAACAGTTTTTGGCAAGGGTAGAGGAAATCAATCTTCCTGGAGATTCAGAAAAAGATTTCCAAAAACTTGTTGACAATGGCGAGTTTGAAATGGATGTTGGAGAGAATGACTTGAGCCCAACGGGAGCTTTAAGTGAATCTGTAAAAACAAGGAGATCTTTGAAAGAGGGAGTTGGTTTTGGGCCTGCATTGTCTCAGTATAAAGCTCAAGGAGGAACACAGGATTTTGAAGCATTTAAAGATTGGCTTACTGAGAATGGATACGGAGAAGAAGTTCTTACAGGTATCAACAGAGGAAATTTTAATTTCAGATACAAGACAAGCAATGCGAACGGAGCAAAATCAGCTTCTATTCCTGAAGCTCCTGTAAAAGCTGCAGATCCTTCAACATATTCAAGTAACTTGAAAGACTTTATTGAACTTTGCGGTGAAGGTGGCAAAATCGTAATGGATGCTGCAACTTCAGTTGAGTTTAAGTATCAGCAAATTCGTTCAAGACTAAAGAGAGTTATTCTTGGAAAGTCAATGAATAGATATTACTGCTTGGCTGGTGACCCTGGTATTGGTAAATCTTATATCGTAAGGGAAACACTTGATATGCTTGGCAGAACTGATGTAAAACAGGTCAAAGGTTCTAAGGGTGCTTCTCCTGCAGCTGTTGCAAGATTCTTGCTTGATAACAAAGACGAGGACTTGGTTGTTCTTGATGACTGCGATACATTTATTGATGCAAGAGAGACTTCTCAGGAAGTAAAGACAATGCTTAAAGCCGCTTTTGATCCTGATGGACATACTGTAAATATTAAGCCAACTCTTTTGAATTTAATTCGTAAATTGAAAGTTGAGCAGGATTTGAGAGATAAGTATAAAGGAAATGCACTCTTTGAAAATGAAGATGTAATTGAAGAAAGAATTCAAAATGCAATAAAAGAATCTGAAGAAGGTGAAGCTGAAGAAGAGGTAGAGGATGTACCTTCAAAATTTGATTTCAATGCAAGAATTATTTTCATTACAAACCTCACAAAAGCAAATATTGACCCTGCTGTTCTTGATAGATGTGAATTCTATGAGTTGCACTTAACAGTAGATGAGTTTATGATTCGTCTTGGAAAAATTATCAATAATATGGATTGTGGACAGGGAACTGTTTATACAGAGGATGAAGTAAATAAGGCGAAGGGATTGGTTATGGCTGCAATGAGCGCAATTATTGAAGCTTCAAAAACAGGCGCAACTATTTTGGATAGAACAATTCGTCTTGTTGATGGAGGATTGACATTCCGTTATATAAAAGACTTGATTGAAAACTGGATTATCTTGACTCAGGATTATATGGAAGAGCACGGTGTAGATTGGGAGACAGCAAAGAGAGCTTGTTTCTCAAGATGGGTTCAGCAATATATTTTCCCAAAGATTTGTAGGTAAAATTCTATAAAATAAAAAAAGCTACCTTTTTCGGGTAGCTTTTTTTATGATTAAAAACTCGGCATTGATGGCATACTTGGCATTGAAGAACTTCCCATAAAACTTGAAGGATTGAAGTTTGCTAGGTTTGGCATTTGAGTTTTCATCTCTTTGTCCTGCTCTTCCTGCTTCTTTGCCTCTTCCTTGAATTGGTCCGCCAGTATATTTCCTAAAAGGATAAATGAATGTACTGGCATTTTCATACAAACATCGTAATTGTTACTTGTATACCTAGACAGACTCAATAACTGTGTCGTCAGATCCATAGTCTTTAATAGCGGCAAGCAACTCAAGGGTCCGAAAGGGATGATCTATAACCTCTCTTGCATGAGTAACTGGGTTGTCAATTTCAACTTTTGGAATTGGCCCAATTTCCAAATTATTCAATTTTTCTGAAATCATTTGATAAAGGCTATAGTCGAATCGGGGATCTCTTGCAATTTCAAGTCTTTCTGACAATGGTTTATCAGCAACAACTTCTCCTCCCCAACTGTACAAATACATTGCTTTAGTCTGGTTGATAACGAAAATTGACTTTCTTGTTTCATAATCTTTTACTGCGTTCAAGTCTTCTTGATCAATATATGGGATTGCTCCCTGATCAATATCCTCTCCCCTTCTCAAAGCCTGTTCCATATCCTGTTTGCGTTTGTAAACTTCATAAAGAGGTCCAAACTGTTTATCCTCTGCTCTGAATTCTTCTTTTACAATTTTCTGAATCAAAGCAGCATCTCCAAATCTTGGATACTGAAACATCATTTCAAAGCCTTTCTTCGTTGCTTTGATGTATTTATGAGGATTTTCCTCAATTGCATAATACTTTACAAGATTCAAATCAAGATCGTAATTCATTGGAATTTTTCCGGTCTTTACACCTCTCAACCAATCTTGATATTCAGTGGATTCAACTCCTTTGAATAAAGTCTTTTTTACCCACTCTTTATCTTTCTTTGTTAATTCATATTTCTGATCAACCAAAGTACTCTGATAAAAAGTCTTGTAAAACTTAATCATCAATTCCGCAACTTCCGGGTCGTAGAATTTTTTAATATCTACGTCTTTTTCCCAAATAATATTCTGCAGCATTGAAGTTACTTTAATTGGCAACTCATCCTGAGACATCAAACCAAGCTGCCAAGCCTCTTCAACTGAAAAGTTTCGAATATGCAAAATAGCAGGCGCTCCGTACAAGCCTTTTGTAGACATTACAATTCTTTCATAACCTGCCGGTATATTCTTTTCAGATTCAAGTAACTCCTCGTATTCTGAAGTTGTTTTTGAAATCTCACTCATTATTCAGCTTTCTCCTTTTCTTCAGCCTTTTCCATTTCTGCCAATTCAGCCTGAGACTTTTCAAGCATTTCTTTTGTTTTGTCAAGCTTTTCCTTTGGAGCGTTTTTCTTTTCAAGTTCAGCAAGCAACTCTCCCAGCATCTTTACTTCTTTTTCTTTTGCTTCCAGCTTTGTAATAAAGACTGGGCTTACTGAAACTCCCATTTGCTCACCCTTTTCATCTTTTGGCATTGTTTCTTTACAATACTTCTTCCACATATCTGCAAGACAAGCTTCACATATAACATCTCTATATGTTACCGGGAAAACAGTTCCTTTTTCATTTTTACGGAAAAGAGTGTATTCCAAAGTTCTATTTGAATATGTAATTTCGCCATGAATTGGGCAGAAAGATCTCAAACCATCCAAAACATAACCCTCTGGAGGAGTGAGCAATTTATTTACATTTTCAGACTTCTTTTTCTGCTCTTCAATTTCATTCTCTGTAATTACCGGCAATTCTTTTTCTTCCATTAAAAAACTCCTTTTTATTATTATTTAAATATAGTGAGACTCTTTGATTTTTTAAGCCATTGCAGCTTCGACAATTTGTTCTTCTTTTGTCAATCTCGGTGTCATTGTAAATGTCGGGCCGTCAAAATTCATATATCTCCTTCCCAATTGCTCATCATTTGCTTTCATCAGCTGAATTTCTGCAACATCCTCAATCTTTTGAGCTTCTGCTTCATCCAAATACAAATCCGCAAAATACCTTTTTCTAAAAATGGTAATTGCCCAACGTGCTCGCTCCAGCAATGCGGCTGAGTTTTTTACTGATGAACGTGTTGGACGAAGTTTATCAATATTTTGTTCTGTTAAAACTTTATCCTGTTCAACTGTACGATTCAATTGAACTACTCCTACCCAATGTACTCCCAGCTTTTTTGCAAGCAAGTCAAGTTTGTTTATTGCTTTCTCAATCATTTGTGCCATTGAGCCGTCTTTTTCATCAAAGAATTCTGCAACTAACAAAAGCAAGTCAATAAAAACAATACAGTGTTTTCTTCCAGGTAATTTTGCTTGGAATTGTTTTATATACATTTCCAATTTGCGCATGTTTATATTTGAATCATTTACAATTGCAAAATTGGTATGTGCTTTTAATGCCAAAATTTCATGATCCAAAATTTCTCTTGCATCCTGTATCTCATCCTGCCTTCCGAGTTTTAAGATTGTTTTAAAAGGAATATGAGTTCTCATTGAAGCCAAGCGGTCCAATGTATTTTCAACACCCATCTCAATTGGAAAATAAATTACAGGGGCATCCGCGTTTATACAATCATTTATTACATTCAAGCAAAGCGCGGATTTACCCATACCTGTAGACCCTCCAATAATTCCTCCATGCCCTGGAGTTGGGCCTTCTGTAATCAATTCATCAAAAACTTTATTATGAAAAGAGTAATATTCCCCATTTTCTCTTTTATCCAAAGTACCTGAATAAAACTTTGCAATGTCATCTGCAAACATCAAACCTGTTTCTTGATCGTTTTCAGACTCCAATGCATCATTTAAATTCTTTTGTAAATCTTCAAAGTATTTTTCAGACCAGGTTACAGGGCTTGTTTTGAAGGTATCAGAATTTAAAATTTGAGAGGCAGTTTTTGATAAATTTATTTTCTTTCTTGCGGTTGCCAATCTTTCTGTTAAAAGGCCAGGTTCTTTCAAATCCGCATTGTTGTTTTCTTTATTATACTGTATTCTGTTATACAGCAAATCAATTACACCGTATTCTTCATTTGTAGCTTCGCCATTTTTACGGTTTGTAAAAAACTCCAAAAAGTTTTCTCTTGACGCATATTTTAATGCTTGTTCTCTATCTCCCATACTTTTTACAAAAAGTATAAAAGAAGAGCAAACCTTTTGGAATGATTTTTCAAAGCCAATCATGCTTTCAAAATTTCTTGCATTATAATCAGGATCCAGCAAAGTCCCTGTTGCAGCTGCAAGACAATCTATTGCATATGAATTTTCATCTGTATATTCTTTTGCCATTTTTTTCTAACTCCATAAATCAACTTTGCCGTTTTTCAAAATTTGCTGTTTATCCAAGTTGTCAGGAAAATACAAAATAGAATTATATTTATCAATCCTACTAAACAATTTATTTAGCAAACTTGTGTCATAAAAAGGTTTTTGTTTTAATTCGCTTTCTGAAAATAACTGTTCTTTTGAATATTCTGTAATTAAAACAGTCGGCTTTTTTCTTTTCAAAATCAAATTATACAAAGCAATATAAGGGCTTTTATAATTCAAAGTTCCGTTCATTAAAAAATCATCAATAAAAAGCCAATCCGCGTAAATCAGATTTGAAAGATCTTCGTTTTTATTATTTAATTTTTCAATTAATTCCGGAAACTCAATGTACTCTGTTGTCTTTTCTTTCAAAATTAAATTCTTTATGACTTTTGCGGTACTTGTAGTTTTTTGATTTCCAAAAGGGCCATATACATAAACAATCAAATCTTTTAGCTTTTTTTCTTCCGCTAAAGTTGGCATCTTTTTATATTTTTCCCAAACAGATTGATCTCCTGTATATTTCATTTCTTTTAATTCTTCAAAAAGAGGTAAATCAAATCGCCGAGCTGCCATATCATAAAGCTGGATTCTGCGGAATTGTTTATGACAATCACATTCGCGAGATCCCCCATTTTTATAAATATAACCACCCATCCAAAATTCTTTTACATCTTTTCTTTTTGAAAAATCTACAGAATTTATATCAATGTAATTTGCGCATTCGCAATTCGGATTTCTAAAGTATTCCATAATATTTAAATATAGCAAAACTAAATTTATTTACGGAAAAAGGAGAATTATAATGTTTGAAGTAAATGTTGGTAAAAAAGAAGTACCCTGGTCTCAAAGAAAATCTAAATTTGTCCATATACAAAGAGGTCAGTTAGGTTTCAATCAAATAGATTGGAAAAGTACTTGTAACGTTCACGCAATTTGTAATGCTTTGGAATATTCCGGATGGTCTTTACCTATCGATAATGTTTATAAAAGAGCACCTGATTCATTGGCGAATTTTATTATTACTGAATGTTTGAAAGAAAACAATTGGTTTAAGACAAAAATGCCGGTTTATTGGCATAAATGGTATGAGGGTCAAAAAGATGCAATTACTCCGCTTGAATTGCATGATGTTTTAGCTCATTATGTAAATGAATGGCTTGGATGCACTAAAGCAGATGTATTCCATACAGATTTGACAATTCGAGATATTATTAAACAGCTATATGAAAAAAATATAGCAATCCCAACTTCAATTGCGTGGGGTGGATTGCAGGGCCATGTTATTACTTTAGTTGGTTTTGAAGCTACATCTGAAAAAGATTTAAATGATTATTTGAATGGATATGATAATAACAAAAAAGCAAGCGATGTAATTACAAATATTATTTGGGATGATCCTTGGGGCTTTTTTGATTATAAAACAAATAAATATGATGGAACAAAAAGTGGAAACGATAATAAAGCCCCAATTGATTTCTTTTGGAATCATATGAAAGCTTTGGAAAATAAAAATAGAAAGTTTGGTCATATTATAGCAAAGCCGGCAGCAATTGTATAACAAATTTGAATGTATAACGAGTTAGAGTTTCTTATATTATATTTTAAAAAATCAAAAAAGTTTTTAAAAGAGTTTATAAATCCTATCTCGTTGTACATTTAGCCTTTAACCTTTTATATTATAACGCCTTATCTCTGTTTTAATGTATCATATGTTATGCTAACTCGTTGTACATTGCTATGAATTAAATGTACAACGAGTTAAGAGGTTTCAAATATATTTTTAAAAAATCAAAAAGGTTTTTAAAAGAGTTTAATAAAACTATCTCGTGGTACATTAAAAGGTAATTCCTTATTCTATAACTCTTTATCGCTGTTTTAATGTATAACAACCTATGATACATTCAAAATAAGCAGCCGTAAAGAATAAAAGATTGAATGTATAACGAGTTAATGGTTTTCAAATATATATTTAAAATTTGAAAAAAGTTTTTAAAAGAGTTTAGAAAAGTTAACTCGTGATACATTTAATTGTTTTTCGTTGTATTATAATACTTTATCGCAATTTTAATGTATCATATGTTTTATAACATGTTGTACATTTAACTCATTATACATTCAAAAAAATTTTTTAAAAAAATGGAAAAATTTTTTCTAAAAGCCCCTATATTTCAAACATAAGTTATTTGAGAGAGATAACAAGAGAAATAAAGGGTTTTGAATTAAAATCAAAAACCTATAATAAATCAAGTACGGTGAGGAACATCGAAATTTACGACTATGGAGCTGATGTAAGACTTTTGTAAAAAACTATCTGGCATTGAAGTAGTAAATCTGTGAAGCGAAGTAGCAGAATGTCTTGACGAAGTACGTCAAGGGATAATTCCGAATTGATATAAAGGCGCGAAGCTGACGAATCGAATTCGTTTATCAATTTTTTCGATAAAAACGGCTGAGATTCAAAATACTGAATCAAAAAGGAGGAGATTGAGACACTGCTGCCGTTTGCTGAAGGTGTCCAGGAAGAATTCAGTTTCGGTTTTTTCTAAGGAGATTTTAGTTTCGAAACTTTTTAAGAATTCTTTCGCTTCCGAAAACCAGTATAATATTCGTACCTCTTTACTGGAAAAATTCGGAAGTGGCTACTCTCAATGCAGCTAAATTTTGAGCGGCAAGAGAGAAAAAAGGTTGCCAGGTTCCTTAAAACTGGATCGAAAAAGGTTGCCAGCCACCAAATGAAGTACTGGTTCGCGAGGTTAAGAGACACCTTCCGAGAGTAAAAAAGAGCTCATTAAAAAAGCTAGAATAATGGGCTATTCCTCCTAACAGGAGTGGTAAGCCTTCTAGCTTCCGCAGTAAGCGGAATTATTTAGCGGTCGGAGATGCCGGATGAAAAACTTGATGACTTTGCCTATACATTAGCCAGAGTTAGAGACCCAAAAGTTAAACGTTTTGACACCGCCAAAATTGATACTTGAGGAGTTTCGGTTTTTACGAAAAAAAGAGCCGTCCAGTCGGCATAGATTGGGTTTTTCAAAAACTCTTTTCCCAAATTGAATGACCTTTTTGCCTAATTGGCAGGGGTTGAGGTTGATTCCTATAGAGAATCTCTTTGAAGGGTACCAAAATTAAGTAAAGCCCTTTACCTAGAGGATGTCGCGCATCTAGCTCCTCTTTTGTAACTAAAGAGCATTTAGTGAAAAAACAGTCAAGGAAAATCTGCAGTAAATTCCTTGATTTGTTTGAGTAACAACCCCATCCGCGAAGGCGGGCAAGAAGTTGCGAAAATGGGGATTTTTTTGTCTTTGAGATTTAAAAAGTTTCACGGCAAAAAAGAAAAAGGAGAGAAAAGGTTTAACTCTCTGGTGTAAAAAGGTGCACAGCCAATTCCGAAGGTAAAAATACCGAAACTGAGCTGCAACTGAGGCCGGCGAGGGAAAATGAGATCCTTTTTTAGGAGTTGAGTGGAATCAGGTTCGAATCCTGGTGGGAGTAAAAAAAATGAAAAGTTGGGATGAAACTTTTTTGGAAGTTGCACAATTATTTGCAGAAAGATCAACTTGCGTAAAAAGACAAGTTGGTGCAATTTTGGTAAAAGATAAAAGAATTTTGAGTACTGGTTATAACGGAACTCCAAGTGGACTTTGCAATTGTGACAAAGTCTTTAGATTCGGTGCAGATAAAGTTGGGCTCCTTCCTTTTGTACAAGAAGGTACTCGCTTTACTCATCATGAATTCGCTGAAAAATTCGAAATACACGCAGAACAAAACTGTATTGCATTTGCCGCAAAAAACGGAATAAATACAGAAGGTTGTACAATGTACGTAACGGTAGCTCCTTGTGCCCAATGTGCAAAATTGATAATTGCAGCTGGTATAAAAAAAGTAATATACAAAGAGCCTTATAAAAATGAAGACGGAATCTCTTTATTGAAAATCTCAGGTATCGAAACTATATTCTTATCATCATGACTTTTCAAGTTGACTTTTCTTTTATAGAAAAATTTGTAAAAAAATACCCAATGCTGGATTATAGTAAATGTCATTGGGTTTTTACTCAGGATTTTTATTTTACAAACGAAAAAAACAAAAAGAAGCCTTTTGACAAAGGAAAAGAAATTTTTCAAAGAACAGAGGCTTTTTTGAATATGCCTTCAGATGAAAAAATAGATTTAAAAAACTTTTGTAAAACAGCCGAGAATTTTTTCAAAAACCCTCCAACAGAATGGGAAAATACAACTCATTATTGGCTATATGGAAAATTAAATGATTTGGAATTAACAAATTGCGATAATGCGGAGGTTATTACAAATATATTAGAAGTTGCCGGTTTTTTCAATTATTTTAAATCTGAAAAATTAACTGTAGTCTTGCCGGGAGGGTCAGTTTTTTTAGTTTATTGTGGCAATAAATTATTTTTTTATTTCACAGATGAAGAATTTTTAAAAGAAAGTTTGTTTGAAGATTTGAAATTGAATGAATATAAAGAAATCAAAAAATCTTGGGCAGAAATTTGTTTTGAGGAGAAAAATAATGTATAGAGTTTTTATTGAAGACAAAGATGGATTTGAAATTGATAAAGGAGTTTTCGATACAAAAGAAGATGCGGAAATTTATAAAAATATTCATGCAATTGATTTGGAACCAGGAGAGACAATAAGAATTATAAAAAGAGAGCCTTTGTTTGTAAAAACAGTTGGAATTGAATTTATAAGTTTTTCTGCGTATGTAAAAGATAAGGACAATGAGAAGGATACTTTTTATGTAAAAGATCTTTCAAAATGGAACTGGGCTTTGAATGGGATTATAAATTACCCTGGAAAAGCAAATGAGGGAAAAGTACAATTTGATGGAGGACCGACAAAAGCTGCAGTTGAAGTGTACGTACCTTGGCCTGTTGAAGATTTGGCAAAAAAGAGAAATCCTTCTGAATTGGTAACTCTAAAAGCAAAACTTTTTGAAGTTGCTCAAAAGATGCTTGAGCTTTATGTAAAAAAAGGAAAGGGAGAAAATTTCTGTGAATTTTCTGAAGAAAAAAATGAATTGATTATTACAGACTTTTGGACATTCAAAAAGGAATTTTTCCCGGAGTGGACAAAAGAAGAAATTGAAAATAAAGTAAAAAGCACATCATCTCCTGTTTGGAATATTGAAAAGAAAATAAAATCAGTAGGCAGAGAAAAAGCTGAAGATTCTGAAAAAGCAGAGGTAGAGTTTGCAATTGAAGAAGTTCAATACATTTTGAATGTGCTTAAAGAAGCAGATGAGAAAAAATTGTCAAAAGTGTATGAGAATTCTCTAAAAACACTGCAGTCATTGCTATAATTTGTATAAAATAACGCTCAAAGGTAAAAAGCCCTTCCTGATCATTCTTTTTTCAGAAACCTTCAAGAGTGATTTGTAGTGTTTATAAAAAAATCTAAGGGCAATTATAAGGAGTTTTTTAATGGAAACAGTAAAAGCTGTAATTAAGTACGATGAAAGAAGAGACACTTCAGTAACACCTGACACATCAATTGTAAAGCACGCAGTTTGTGCGGTATCAGGGGGAATGGATTCAGCAACTTGTCTTTTCCACGCTGTAAAACTTTATGGTGCTAAAAATGTAATTGGTGTTTCAATGTATTACGGTCAGCGCCATGATATCGAATTGCAGAAGGCAAAAGCTGAATGCGAAAAGCTCGGAGTAGAATATCATGAGTTGAACCTCACACCTATTTTCTCAATCAATAAAAACATTTCGGCTCTTTTGAAAGGTTCGGATAAAGAGGTTGTACAGGGTAAAGATTATGCAACTTTGATGCATGAAAAGATTGAAAAGGGAGAAGCACCTATTTCTGATGAATACATTCCAAACAGAAACAGTCTTTTCTTGAACACTCTTGCAGCAATTGGTTTGCAGAAGTTTGAAAATCACCCTGTAGCAATCTTTACAGGTATTCATTCAGATGATGTTTTGAAACAGGAAGGATCAAATGTTGGAGCCTATCCCGATTGCTCACTCGAATTCGCTGTAGCAACAAACAAAGCTCTTCAGCTTGCAACCGCAGGTCTTGTGTATGTTTATACTCCACTTGTAAATAAGACAAAAGCTCAGGTAGCTGAATTTGGAGTTGAAAAAGGGGGAATGACAAAGGAAGATTTCAATGAAACTTGGTCATGTTATAAAGGAGTTGAGAAAGGTAGAATAAAACAATGCTCTCGTTGTCCAACATGTATCGATAGAATTCATGCTTTAGTAGACTCTGGAGTATTTACATCTGTAAAAGATATTACAGATAACTACGATGCTGACGAGGCTTACGCAGCTACATTTTTTAGGAGATAAAAAGGATAATCCCGAATACTTTTAATTGAAAAAACGAAAGGAGTGAATTATTATCACTCCTTTTTGGTATTAATTCAAAAAATTATTGAATATTTCACAACTCAAAACCCTATATTATAAACATTGAGAGGTACGAGATATAAAGCAAGAGATTTTTGATAAAGTTTTCGATAACGAAAGATATGCGAATCGTATCGTAGATGATTACGAGATTGCTGCATTCAATCGAGGATATACTTTTGACAAAGGATCTTTTGTTAAAGTTGTACCTGATGACAAACTCAATTGTATTGCACAGAAGGAGGCATAAAATGGTACGTACATTCAAGTACACTAAAACAGGCGTAAAGGGTTTGGTTGAAAGAACAGTTATTGTTCTTAACGAGGATGAGACTCGTATTGGGGGTTTGGATATTACAGGAGAGAGTCCTGAAAAGATTGCTGAACTTACAAAGCAGTACGAAAATACAGCTGTAAAGGGTTTTACAAGAAGGCCAAAGGGTACTCCAAAGGAAAATTATTCGTCTCCTTACAGTTATCGTGCTTTTAGCAAAGCTAAGATTCAGCAGTACAATTAAAAATTAAAAAAGTTTTTTATTAAGAGGCTGAAATTTAATTTTTCAGCCTCTATATTTTTATTGATATGATTAGATATAATAAAGAAAAAAACGCCAACGAAATTCAAATTATTGAAATTTTTAATAGCCTAAACGGGGAAGGGCATGCAGCTGGACTACCCTGTGTTTTTATTCGTACAATGGGATGTAATCTGAGGTGCAAGTATGGTACTGTAATGGTCAAAGACAACCCTGATTCTATCCTAAATTTTTTCTGTGATACCCCTGAATGTTATGATTTGGAGCATTTTGTAGAACTTTACCCTGAAAGACCTGAAGGACCGGATTGGTATACAGCCAAAGAAATTTTTGACATTGTGGATTCAAAAGAAGACAACTGGAAAAATAAAAGCATTTGTCTTACAGGAGGGGAACCTTTGCTTGAATGCAATAAAGAGTTTATGATGAATGAACTCATTCCACTCTTTATGAATGCACATTACGATGTATCTGTGGAAACAAACGGTTCAATTGACTATAAAGACTATAAAGCAAAGTTCGGTAAAGCAACTGTATTCGGAGATGGGCATAGAGAAGGCTTTACAATAATTTCCGATTACAAACTTCCAGAGTCAAAAATGACTAAGCTAATGATTAAAAGCAATCTTGATTTGTTTGATGAAACAGATCTTGTAAAAATGGTTGTTAGTGATAACCCGGAGGATTGGAAGGAGCTTGATAAAGTTGTAAATTCTGGTACAAAGGCTGCTATTTATATTTCACCAATGTACAACCGAGTTGATACAGAAAAGATGTGGCATTATGCAGAAGAGCATGCTGATAAAAATGTAAGAGTGCAGCTGCAACTACATAAGTATTTTTTTAAAAATCCCAACCAAAAATCTATTTAAGACCTTTTTTGATTTGGCCCCTCAAACATAAAATTTTATTTTTCACAAAAAGGTGTTTATGAAAAATATTTACAAGTTGCTATAATGTAAAAACAAAGCTAATTTAAAAAAAGAGCGACCTAGCCGCTCTTTAAATATCATTTGTAGGAGTTTTAAGAAATGAAAAGAACTTTTGAAAACACAGAAACAAAAACAGTAGTAACAAATATCTTCAACGAAGCAGATGAAAAAATGGTAGAGCATCTTCTTCGTAAAATGATTGGAGTAGGAGAAGATGTTGAGTTGGATGATAACTTGAAGGAAACGCCTCATCGCGTATTGAAACTTTGGACAGAAATGACAGAAGGATATAGAGAAGATCCTGCAAAACATCTTGAAAAGAGTTTCCCTATAAACTCTCCAAACCTTGCTGATGATGAGAATAGTTTCGATTCAAATACCACGCCAACCAAATTCCAAAAAGGTATTGTTGTAGTTTCTACAGATGCTTGGAGCAATTGTTGCCATCACCTTGCACCTATGCACTGTAGAGTGGATGTTGCATATATTCCTGGAGAAAAAGTAGTCGGATTGAGTAAGATTGTACGCACAGTAAAAGCTTACGGTAAAAGATTGAATCTTCAGGAAGCCTGGGGTGAAAACATTGCCAATGCAATGATGAATAAGTTGAATGCTTTGGGTTGTATGGTTAGAATTTCCGGTATCCACTCATGTGTAAGCATGCGAGGTGCTCAAGAACAGACAAGTAAAACAACAACTATGGCTATTAGGGGTTGTTTTGCTGAAGATGTAAAGGCTAGAATGGAAGCAATCTCAATGATGGATAAAAACGAACTAAATTAAAAAAAAAGATAGCAGGACAGTAGGAGTTTCCACCTCCTATTGCTGGTTCTCATGTGCAATTCAGCTAACTGCTTTTTTCTTTTTGCACTAAATTATTCTATAGTGCCGTGGAAAGCACTTAAAAGGAGAATGCACATGAAATGTAAATACTGTCAAAAAGAAATCAGCCCTAATCAATTATCCCATCACGAAAAAGGCTGTAAGCTAGCTTCAGAGTTTAAGGATACACTTTCTTTAAAAGATTTAAAAAATATTGATTTAGAAAGCCTTCCAATAATCGTACTTAAAAAATGTAAAGTAGAATTAAATTGTGATACCTGCAACAGGCTTATATCAAAAAGTTTAGCTGCTTGGAGAGCAAGGCCCTTCACTACTTGTGCTATGTGTCATAGGAAAGATCATCTTTTAGAAAAATACGAGGTAACAAACGTAGCTCAATTAGCGTCTACAAAAGAAAAATATAAACAAACATGTTTACAAAAATTTGGAGTTGAACATGCTTCTCAATCAAGTGTAATTAAAGAAAAACTTTGGACAAATCGCTCAAAAGAAGAAGCTTCAGAAACTCAAAAAGATATTTGGAAAGAAAGGGAAGTAGATGGTACAAAAACACAAATTCTTTCAAAGACTTTTGAAAAAAGGTCAAGCTTTTCAGATGAGCGAAAAAATGAAATTAAAGAAAAAGCTAAACAAACTTGTAAAGAGAGATACGGAGCGGATTACTGGCAATGTTCAGAAATTTTTAAAATAGGTTTAAGAGAAAGAATTAGCAAAGCTTGCAAAAAGTATCAATATGACAATATTACTTTTGATAGTTCTTGGGAATTAGCATTATGGATATATGCAAAAGATCATAACGAGGAAATTGAAAGAGAACCCTGCCAATTTGAATATGAGTATAATGGAGCTACGCACACATACATTCCAGATTTTAGATATAAAGGAAAGTTGTTGGAAATAAAAGGGGATCACTATAGAGATGATCAGACTAAAGCAAAACTTTTAGTTGCTGAAAAGAATGGTATTCAGGTTTTGTATCAAAAAGATGTAAAAGTGTACTTAGACTATTGCAAAAATAAATTCAAGTTTAAATTTTGGTACAGAAAATTCAAAAACAAGTAAATCTGAGGGAGCTACAACCACCACTTCTTGTGTAAGAGGAATTTTCGCAGAAAATGAAGCTGCAAGACAAGAAGCTTTGGCATTGATGAAGTAAATTATAACTATAATATTTAGCAGGAAGGTATTTAATATACACCTGCTAAATATAATTATGGAAGAAAAAATAGGTTCTACAATCATTGCAAGAAGACTCAATGAAGAGCTACCCGGCTCAGAAATAAAAAAAGATCAAATACGAAAAGTTCTCAAGTATTTTAAATTCACCAACAAAATCACAGAAAAAGAATATTCTCAAATAAAAGATTTTTATAAAAACCATTCAAAGAAAGAAATCAAAAATATTTTAACAGAAGCTACATCCACGAAAAAATACGGGGTCAAAAATCCAGCTCAGTCTAAAGAAATAAGAGAAACTTTGAGAAATAATTATCTTCAAAAAAGCGAAGAAGAGAAAGAAAAAATCAAAGAAAAAAGAAAAGAAACTAATCAAAAACTTTTTGGAACAGATTATTTTAATCAAAGTCAAGAAAGAATTGAATATTGCAAAAAACATTGGAAAAACAATATTGAAAAAGGCAAAGAAACCTGTAAAGAAAGATATGGAGTCGAAAGCTACTCGAAAACAATTGAGTTTCGTGAAAAATTCAGCGAATTTCAAAATTCAGAAAAGGGTAAAATAGCAAGGCAAAAAGCAAGAGAAAGTTGGGATAAAAAAACAGAAAAAGAAAAAAAAGAAATTTCAAAAAAAGCAAAAGAAAAACATTTTCAAAATTTAAAAGAAGAAAAAGAAAATTTGGAAATTACAACCGACTTGAAACTTTTTTCTTTGAAAGAAATTTCTGAGTTTTTAGATAGAGATTTTGCAACACTTCTCAATTTTGTAAAGGAATCAAATTTAAGAATTGTAAAAGGTAAATATAGATCTTATCTTTCAGAAAAGGATTTTGAATTTGTAAAAAAGGATTATGAAAAAAGAAAAATTCAGGGAACTTCAAGTAAAGAAAAAAGTGTTTTAGATTTTGTGAAAAGTATTTACAATGGAGAGATTATTGAAAATTCAAAAAAGATTTTAGGAAAAAAAGAACTGGATATTTTTCTTCCTGAGAAAAACCTTGCAATTGAATTCAACGGACTTTTTTGGCATTCAGATATTGATATGAGGAATTATCATAATGTACCAACTGAAGAAGAAAAAGAATTTACAAAATACAGGCATTTAAAAAAAACGGAGTTATGTGAAGAAAAAGGAATCCACCTAATACATATTTTTGAAGATGACTGGGATTTCAAAAGAGAAATTATAGAAGATATCTTAAAACAATCTTTGGGAATTTGTGACAAAAAAATTTTTGCAAGAAAATGTACTTTGCAAAAAATAAATGCAGATACTTACAAAAGGTTTCTTGAAGAAAATCATTTACAAGGATACAGCCCTGCTGACTTAAAACTTGGGCTTTTTTATGAAAACGAATTAGTTGAGCTTATAGGAGTGAATACAAAAGGTACACATTCTAAAGAGCCTGAACTTGTAAGACTTTGTTCAAAAACTGGTGTCAATGTAATTGGAGGTTTTTCAAAGTTGTTAAAACATACAGAATTATCTCATTTGGTTTCTTATATTGACCGTGCAACTTTTTCAGGGGGAGGTTATGAAAAAGCTGGCTTCACAAAGATAAAAGAAAACCCTCCTGTATATTTTTATGTCAAACCCGGTAAATATGAAAAAATTCCAAGGTATGTATTTATGAGAAAACATATAGAAGAAAAATTTAAAAAAGGAGAATTGAAATATTGGAACCCTAATGAAACTGAAGAGATAAATATGTACAAAAACGGGTTTGGTAGAATTTGGAATTGTGGAACTATAAAAGTTGAATGGAGACAAAGTAATTGAAATACTCAGGTGTTTTTGAGAGATTAGGTTTCAAAGATGAACCTGATTCTGTAGTTTTATTGAAAAACGTAAAAGATGAAAAAGGAGAAATTTTCAGAGATCATCTTTGGCTTCCTATCTATAGACTACCCTCCTTTGATGTGAAAAAACAGGGTTTAGAAATAGAGTTCGAAGCCGAAGTTAAAAATTATCAAAAGGGCTATAAAGGAGAAAATTGGGAAATTGCAATAGATCACCCAATTAAAAAAGGAAAGACCTTAAATACAAACGTTTTCAATGTAGAAGAAATTAAAAAACTTGAAAATTTTTCACCTGTAAAATCTGATTTCAAATTCGGAAAAATATCAAATCATAAATTTTCTCTCAAAAAAATTATACAAAAAAGAAAATATGAAGAGTATAACTTAACAGAGGTTAAAAAAGGAGATAATGATTTTTTTGCAAAAATCCTGTATTTCCCTCAATTGGATGACTATTTTTTAATTGAATTAAAGCATATAGATTTTGGAGTTATTGATATTCCCCCTATGAAATAATCCCTCTGAAAACAAAATTCAATTTGAAATTATTTTTCTTTGAAAGAGGGTATTAAATTATTCAAAAGTGAAGGATACTTGCTTTTGAGTATCCTTTAACTAGCTTGTTCAGGTAAAATCAGCATGCATCATAAAGTGCAGCGTAAACATCAAAAAGTCTTCCTAAAATCCTGCCTTTGAAAAACCTAGTTCCAATGTATACATCATCTTCAGGATCTAATTCAAATTGATCTACAATTTCTCTTAAATCCTCTACACTGCATTCAAAAACATTTATAGATATCTCAGGCATCTCACATTGTTGAAAAGCTTCAACTGCATCTCTGGTTAAAGCCTCTACATACAAAATGTCTGAATCTCTTAAATCTTCTTCAAAATGTTTTTTAGATTCTTCAAAGTGATATGCAAAGAAAATTCCGACTTGATTCGGTATTTCTTTGTGAAAACCCCAATACATAGCGCCTACATCAATACGAAAATCCTCTATTTCAGCATTATCCGTACCTTCGGGTACTTTTATAGCAAAACCATCCTCTTTGCCAATTCTACCTAGGAATTTAAATCCAAAGTCATTACAAGACTTTTTCACAAAAGATTCCATTGTTGATTCGTTAAACCTGCGATGTGATAAATTAACTCTACTCATATTTTCTCAATTAGTTTCACACAACTTTACAATGACAAGCTTTCATTACTCTGTATGCATCTTCATCATCTTTTGTTGAAAATATTGAGCAGCAATCTTTAAGTACGTTTACCTCAACGCCTTCTATAGTTTTAAGAGTTAGAGCAATTGATGCAACAATGGGAATTAATGCCCCACATATCACAACTTCATCTCCAGGGTTAATGTAATCTTTCCAATTGATGTACCCGAAACGATCTTTGTCGAGAACGGTGTCATTTTTTTCAATAGTGAATTCTGGTATGATTTCTGCACCTTTTATATCTCGAGTGAAAATAATGTGATCACCCTGCTCTCGAGATTTAAAAATCTGTCTAACAATATTTGGAATAATTTCTACAGCCGCTAAATCGTTATTGCAAAAATTATTTTGCATATCAACTATAGTAAAATGTCGCATTTTAGGTCACCTCTCTATAATTTTTCAAAGGTTAAAGGGTAATCGCCTTTAACCTTTTTTTCTTTTTAAGCCGCTACTGTTTCAATTGTCATACCCTTGTATTCATTGATTTTAGAATTAAGAGTGAGATTACCCAACTCCCATTCAGGGTAAATAAAATCAAAAGCTTTGAGCGATGACGAAAACTTTTTTTGTTGAATTTCGTCACTTTCTTTTGTTGTGTAATTCACAACATATGCACAACGGTAATGTTGCATATTGTCCGTACCTCTTTTTGTAATAATTACACTTTTATAATATAGCAAAATCAAATTTAAATCAAGCGTTTTTTATAAAATTTTTTCAAAAAAAAATGCTGCGTTTTTTATATTTTGAAAACACAGCAGCGTTTGTTTTATGTCAAATTAAAATCGAAGTGCTAATGGCACTAAAACTACGCCTGTATAGAAAATGCAATTCGATAAACAATGAAACCACGGTTTTTTAATAACATTCAAAATTGTTAAAATCAATGTTAAGTCACCTAAAACTAAACACAAAAAGCCAAATGATTCATACGGAACTTTTAAGAAAAAAGCTGAATACAAACAAGGTACTAAAGCTATAATTGCATAAAGCGAAGCGCCTATCATTTTGAAAATATCGTTTTTCATTTTGAATAATGCAGCTATAAGAGGTACAAGTATGAGTGCAAATGCTATACAAAATTTTGCAAAATTAAAAAGACCCCAATATTCTACAATTATCGAAATTCCTGCAAATCCATATGTGAGTAAATAAAGTGCCCCTCCAATCATTACAGATGGCCTCATTAGCACATTTGCAAAAGTACAACCTATCAAAAAAATCTCTGCATAAGGTTTGCCAGCGAAAAATGGCATAAGTACAATTGGAAAAACATCAGCTACATCTAAAAAAGCGTTTCTTGTAACTAATGAAAACTTTGAAACATAGTAACCTGTGTAAATTACATAGATTACCGGTAAAAACAAAAGATACAAATAATTCAATTATTTCTCCTCAACACTTTATTTAGCGAAAATTTTAAGCAGACTACTAGCCAACTAGATAGCAATTTTTTCCGGCTTTTTTATAATTTCTTCAAAAGAGATAGTATTAACAGAGGTGTTGAATACTTCAATTGAGTTTTCTTTTATTTCATTTGGCATTTCAATTTCATTTACTTGCTCATCTTTATAAATACTCAATCTTCCTTTTTTCACTTCATACATATAAGCACGAAACTCGTCATAAGTAATTCCAATTCTTTTTGCAGCTTCTTTTTTGCTTATTTTGCCTTTTTTTGGCTTTCCTTTGCTTTCCAAATCCACTATTTTTGAGTTTTCGTACATCCATTCCCTGAATTTTCTCTTTTTTTCCTGCATTTTCTCATGTCTTGTCTCTAAACTCTTCTTTCTACTGTAAATTTGAAACAAAGATGTATCATTTTCGCCTGTTTTAGCATTATTTTTCTTGCCAAAACGCTCCAAACCTTTAGTATTGCACCACTTCATAATCTTTTTTGTAGCGTCAATTGTCTGTTTCATGTTATTGAAAACATAACCCATTTCAGTCATTTCTTTAATTGTTTCTTTTTCGAAAATTCTTGCGGTTTCAATGTCACATTCTTTTCCGCTTGTCTCTCTGAAATATTTGAATATTTTGTTTCTTAAAATCTTCATATACATAGAAACATGATTATCTGAATCTTTTAGGTTAGGATTTGTATTATATAAAAAAGAAGAAAGTGAAGAAGAATTATTAATATTATTATTACAATTCTCTTTATTTTCTTCGCAACCTAAAGCTTTAGCTTTGTATGCAACCGTATTGCTGAAGTCTACGACCGTATGGGAGTGGACTTCATTAGTCTCTTCAAACAAATCCTTTAAATTTGGATCTGCAACATTATTATATACAATTCCTGAGATTTCACTTTCAAATCCAATGAAATATGGATTCTTACATGCAGGTCCATTAAAAGCACTGTCACTATTGAATTTCTTTGCGAGGAATTTAATTATTTTGTTAAACCATTGAAAATTCCAATATTTTATTCCATTTCTTAAAACATACCCGAATTGAATATGGCCACTTAAAGGATTGCGAATGATATAGCTTGGCTTTGCACTTGTTCTTTCTGAAATATAATTTTTTGCATGTTGTATACTATCAAACTTTTCATCTACGTCTACAACTAAAACATTTCTTTCATTTCTTGTAAAGCCATAAGAAACCGTTGGATAAGCCTCAACATATTCCCATGCCTTTAATATATTGGAATAGATTCTAATCCATTTTCCGTAACATGTTTTGTATTTGGGATCCCCTTTTTTGTGATTTTTGAAATTTTTTTGATAAGTTCCTATTGCTTTTAGATATGCAGTTGTTTCATCAGGAAGATATGTGATAAGAATATTTCTGTTTTCTTTGATATCAGGACGGCCATGTTCTCCAATGTACATCCCTATTCCTGACATGTAAGTTCCTTTATATATATTATTATGCAAAAAAAACATTTAGCAACTCCTCTAGTTTAGCCAATGGCTGGCCAGCCGGGGGCACTTGCTAAACGTCATATTCATATTATAGTTAGTGGAAAAATTTTTTTCCTTTTTTCTTTCAAAACTTTGTTTTTTAATTTTTACTACTAATTTATTCAACATGATCAAAACTCTTCCTTTTGGTTGTGTTAGAGGGTAATTGGAATTTGTTATTTTATCCAATTTCCCTCGTTTTTATTTTAAAATAATTAGTGGAAAAAACTTTTTGAAAAGATATATTATTTACGAGGAAGGGAGCATAATGAATAAAAAAGAACCCGAAATATTCACCTCTTTAAAGAAATTCGTTGAGTTGGCTGAAAAATTAAAAGAAACAATGGTTGAGTATGATAATTTGCAATCCGCAAATGAAAAGAATAATTGTTCAGAAAATCAAAAAAAACACCCCACAATTCCACTTTCGGTAATTGCTAGGTGTTTTTTACAACTTCTTGCGCCTTCTCCCTCATTCTAACCCTATGACCCTGGCCACCGTAAAATCCCTGTATGTTGCGTAGGTACATTTATGAGTGAAACCTGAGTTTCAACTTGATTTAATTAGTAGATAATTAAAAAACCCCTAAATAAAAAAGAAGGAAATTTTAAATGCGTTTATTAGAAGCAAGAACTATAAAAAATTCAGATGATATTATTGATTTGTTGAAAAGTGGAAAACTTGCAGGTCGATTAGGTGGCAAGAAATTTATACCGGGTTGGTGTCTTACAGATGAACAATCTTTGAAAGATCTTGTCGATGTAACTCTTGATACAATTGGGGATGACCCAAATATTGCAGGTGATGAAGTAATTCAATTTATGATAAAAGCTTGTCCTGAAGATAGTACTAAATGGACTAATGTATTGGAGCAGAACCCAGATACACTTATGGAACTCGCAAATGCTCTTAAAGCTGATTGGTTTAAGAAATCTCCTGAATGGCAGGAAAGGCTTAACGAACTCATAAAACAACCTTTTAATACTGATAAATGGCATAAACTTGAAAAAGATATTCAAGATGTTTTTGTTAAAAGAGCTGCAAAGAAAGGTAAAAAAATAAGCAATACAGATAGTCTTTACGAAAAACTTTATGATGATGGAATTTGGAAAGTTTTCAAGGTAAAAAGTTTTGAAGGAGATGTTGAGTTAGCCTCACATATTGAACCTTTTGAAAGTGATGGAGGAATATATACCAAAACAAGGTGGTGCACCGCAGCTGATCAGAGGTATTACAAACACTATACAGAGGCAGGTAATAGTCTTTATGTAATTCAGCAATATTCTAAAAAAGGTGTTTATAAAAATGCTTGGCAGATAGCTTTCTGGGATAAATCTCGAATTGAATTTATGAACAAGTCTGATAAGCCTTCCTTTGGTACTGTAGAAAAAATGCCTCGTGAAGCTCTTGAAACAATTGTTGTAGATAACGAAAGTAGTTCTTTAGTAGATTGTAATCTTGCAGAACTCTTTGATATTACTCCAAAAGTTACGAGGATTTATTCTGACCCGGTTTTGAAAAGAAAAGCAATGTCCCAATTATTACCTAACGAAAATGGTATGACTCTTACAAGACGGGGTGGCCTTGTAGAATTTATAAATGAAAATAAGGATAGTGAAACCTTTATTGTACCTGAATCTCTTACAAGCCTTGACAGCGTTGAATCTCTTAAAGGTTGCCATGTTTTCAAAAAGGTTATTATCAAGAGTCATATCAAAACACTAACACCTGATTTTGCACAGGCTTTTACAGAAGCGGAGGAGTTTGTATTACCTGAAGGTCTTTTGAGTATAGAAGATGGAACCTTTAAATATCTCAACATAACTAAGATAAATCTACCTTCTACATTACGCGAAATTGGAGATAAAGCTTTTCAAAGTACAAACCTTCAGAAAATTGAAATACCTGAAGGTATCACAAGTATTAAATCAGATACATTTCTCCGTTGTTCTAACCTAGAAAGAGTATCCTTACCAAGTACCCTTAAAATAATTGGACCCGGCGCTTTTGAAAATTGTGAAAATCTTCAACAAATTAACTTACCGGAAGGCCTTGAAGAGATTGGAATGTCAGCAATTTTTAATACAGCAATAACAAAACTCGTTGTACCTTCTACAATTAAAAGTCTTGGCTCTAGATGTTTTTTTGGCAATGGAAACCTTGTGTCAGTTGACATTATAGCTGAAAATATTGAAAAGCTTGGAAGTGAAATTTTTGCAAATTGTGAAAACCTAGAAAACATTAGAGGTATTAAAAAAGTTGCTTCGTCTAAAGACGCGTTTTTTGGTACGAAAATTTCTCTCGAAGATATCAACTCTTTTTCAACGGACCTTACAAAAGATTTGTTTAGAAATTTAGAAAAGCCTAATTTTAAACTACCATCTAATTTCAAAAAAATAGGTAAAATTGCATGTAGTAGTTCTGAAGTACTTGAGACCTTTACATCAAGTGAAAATTTAATGGTTATCAATCGTGAAGCTTTTGAAAGATGTAATAAACTTAGAGTAGTTGATTTATCAGGCAGTCCAAATTTAGTAGTCATTGCGTCAGGAGCATTTGCAGATTGTAGAAATCTTGAAAAAGTTATACTTCCGGAAAATCTTGAAGAGATTCAGACTGAAGCTTTTAGGAATTGTGCAAATTTAAAAGAGATTGTACTTCCAAATAAAATAAGGCGTATTTCAAAAGGCTGTTTTACAGGCTGTAAAAATCTTGAAACAGTTAAATTGCCTAAAAGGTTACAAGTGATCTCAATGGAAGCTTTTAGGAATTGTACAAGTTTACAAAATATTGAACTACCAACAACTCTTTCTCGACTAGATATGGAAGCTTTTGCAGGTTGTGAAAGTCTTACTCAAATAAGTATTCCACGTAGAGTAACCTCAATACCTGAAAGAGCATTCATAGATTCAGGTTTAGTTTCAATTGAAATCACTGACAATGTTCAAGAGATATTAGGTTATGCATTCTGTCGTTGTAAAAATTTAATTGACATAAAAGTAACAAATGTCGAAAATGACGAGGAATTTGATCAATACGAAGATATCTCTTACGCAAAAACAGCTTTTGAAGATTGTCCATATCAAGAAGTTCTTGAAGCAGCCGGCGTTTTCAAAAAACGAGATTATTCTAGCTTATTGGATGACTTTTAAAAAACAAAAACGGGGTTTTAAAACCCCGTTTTTTCACTCTAAAATTTTTTTTTAGAAAGGCCTTTTAAGATTTTCTCTTAAATCTCTTCTTCTAAGGCTAACATCTTCGATTTCATCATCTTCTTCTAATTCATTCTCTCTGAGAACTCTTTTAGCAATTCTAAGTTTAGCCTCAGCAATACGAACATCTCGTTTAGCCTTCTGTAAAGGCGATAATCTAGTTTTTTTCACAAAATTCTCCTTTTTGTAAAAATTAGTTGGCGAAAGTCAATTTAAAAAAGCAGAATCATCCTATATTTTTTACATGAAAGATATTAAAAATTCTAACACTAAGGAGGTTGCCTTCGAGATAACCAATCGTAGAAAAATTGGTATTTTCGGAGGCACTTAACTTTTGATCCTTGGCATATAGGCCATCAAGCGATTCTGCAAAAAGCTTTTGAACAGAAACTTGTCGATAAAGTTTTTATAGTACCAACTACGGTAAATTATTACAGACAAGATAAACGCTATCTTTTCACTTTTGAAGAAAAAGTGAGAATCATTCAGGATTTTCTTGTTGGATTTAAGTATGATGCAACAATTGATACAATTGAACAGGATAAAGATGGATCCTGGCGTACAATTGATTTGGTGCAGTATTTTAAAAATCAATTCCCGGATGACGAATTGTATTTGATTATTGGCGAAGATTCTTTTAAGGAATTCAAAACCTGGACTCGTTATGAAGATATTCTTCAAGTCGCAAAACTTATAGTTGCAAACCGTAAGGAACATGTAACAAAGACAAAAGCATTAACTGAAAAAGGTGAAATTCCCGCAATTCCTTTGGATATGGGAGATGCTTTTGAAGATTGTTCAGCAACAAACGTACGTAACAGATTGATTGAAGAATTGATGGATATGTACCTTTCAGATAAAAGTTGGTACGGGAGACGGTAAAAAATGAGTACAAGAAGTGAGATTGCAAGGATAAATTCCGATGGTACAGTAAATGAAATGTATTGCCATTTTGACGGGTATTTTTCAGGAGTTGGAAAGGATTTGATAAGTCTGTGCAATAATCAAAAAAAGGTAAATCTTTTATTTTCGTCCTCCAATATTGAAGAAGGAATTGACGAAGTTTCTGAGGCATTAGAAAACTCAATTGAAGAAGAGGAGATTACACCAAATTATTCCAGTATTGATGATTTTGTAAATCATTACAAAGACGATGTTTTTATTGAATTTTTGTACATATGGATTCCAGGTTACAAAAATATTCCTCCAAAGGAAAAAATTGAAAATCATTTGGACAAAACCGAAAACTTAACATATGAGGATTTGCAAAATATTGAAGGTATTTGGGTTTGTTGTGACAATTACAAACCTGATTATTTTTACAAAACCAAAAATGCCTGCGAGGTTGAGCCAGCTTTGAGAGAGGCTAAATTGGATGTTAAAATTGAGGATCTCTCAGAAATTTGCAGAGATACTCTTTTCAGATATTGGTATGCAAATTATGAAAATAACAGCATATTTTCAGATGAAACTACAAAACATATTTTGGAAAGGGAGGGTGTTGAATGGTAATTATCGGGGATGAACAAATAATTACAGCTGTTTGTCTTTTGAATCATTGGACTAAAGTAACTTCTGCTTATATGGATACTTTGTTTTCCTCTATATACAATCAGCTTTTGGCATTGCATATAATGTACAGAAGAGATTACAAAACATTGGAAGACTTTGCGAAAAAGTATCCTACATATTACAAAATAGAAGGTAATGTTTTGAACCTTATAGCTAAAGAGCAATTGGCTTTTGATGCTTTTTTGGCAACTTTACCTGAAGAAGTAAAATCAGCAATTGCAACGGTATTGAAAACGACTAACTAGATTTATGAAGGAAACTCTTTTTTTAAAAAGACTGACGGAATCATTAAAAGAATTCTCTTGTATTGAACAGCCTAAAACTCTCTCCCTTAGAAAGATTTCTACAACAAAACAAGGATCCTGCCCTGATATTACTCATTTTATTGCTGCAAAATGTTTTGACAAAAAAATAAATGTTTTCCCTGTTTTATTTTTAGCAATGAATAAAAAAGGAAAAAAAGTTGAAACTCATACTTTTCCCATTTTGAAAATAGACGGCTTTTATTATATTTTTGAATCAATGTGGAAACCAGAAATTTATAGAAGTCAATATTTTGAAAATTTGGATGATGCAATTTTTTATTGGTTTGAAGAATGGGTGGATGTTTTAGCTGAAAAATATGGAATTGAAAATCAAGTAAGCATTTTGAAGTACCCTGCATGGAAAAAGAGTTTTGAGGGATTGAGTGAAGAATCTTTTATTGAAAAAGTTTTAGAGAATAGCTTTTGTATATATGATGAAAATAACTTGAAAGAAAAATTAAAAGAAGAGACAATTGAAGATTTTGATATTTCGGGGATTACGCAAAAATCAATAAACAAAAATGGAGTAAAAGACCCTCTTTTAATTTCTGCAAATGTAATTGAAGAAGCAAATAAAAAAGATTTGGAATTATTATTCGAAGTTGAATCTTCTGAAGATGAAGCACATAAAGTTGACTTAAAAGGTAACCCAAAAGAAAGTAAAAGAGGTTATGCCGTTGTAGTTCGTTTTAAGGATATACAGGATACAGAGGATATTGATAAAATAATAGAAGATTGTGATGCTGTAGTTCATTGCGATTGCCCTGCATTTTATTTTCAAGGAATGCAGCAGGATGATTCAATAAACGGAAACGCAAGATATAAATTTCAAGGAGAAGGAGGCGATCATTCCTGGACTTTAAGACACGCTCATGCAGGCGGCAAAACAGGTAAAGCTTTGTGTAAACATTTGGAAAGCGTAAAAAAATGGTTGGAAGATAAATCCAACCATAAAACAATTCAAAGTAAAATCAATTAAAAGCCTGAAGATTCTTTTATATCCTGTACCCAGTTTTCAATTTCAGTTTCAAAATCTTCAAAATTTGTAACTTCAATTGGACCTCTGTTGTCCAAACTATTTGAGAATTCAAGGTATTCAGGATTGTAAAGAACTAATCTCAAAAGAGCATCGCCCGCTTCATTTCTAACATTCAAGGTTTCTCCATCTTCAAAATCTTCAATGTAAAGTTCAATTCCTTCTCTGCTTAAAACATCTTTCGCTTCATTTATTTTGTCTTTAATTTCATCAAAATTCAGAGGAGTATTTACTTCAGAGGAATCAATTTCTTCTATCTTTTTTTCTACAACTTCAAAGCCGTCAACAAGATTCAAGTCATGTTCCAAATTATCAAGAATTTCATCTTCGTAAGCTTCCGCCTCTTCGTCCATTTTTACAACAATTGTTATTTTCTTTGTCAACATTTTCTTTTTTTCCTTTTTTTTTAAAAACCGAAACTTTCGCCTTTTGCTATTTTTATACCAGTTCTTATACCTGCCATAAAAGCATCTTCAGCTGAAAAATCATAGTTTGGAGCGTAAAGCTCTTGCCAGTTAATAAAAGCATCAGTCCATTCCTGTGGAACTTCTGAAGAGCTAAAATCTAAATCTTCCGGCATATCAGCTGCACTTTGTACTTCATTCAACTTTTTGTAAGATAAATATTTATTCATTTTGTTCTCCTTAATTTTGAAAGGTTTTGCGGTTTTTGCAGGTTTGAAATTTAAAAACAAAATTTCATTTTTTCCAACCTTTTTATAAGGAAGTTTTAAAGCGTCAGCTACAATTTTTACAATCTCTTCTATATTATAAGAATTGCAAAGCGAGACTGTACAAACATTCCCTATGTTGTAATTAGTTGAAATACATTTGGAAATTGTCTCGGGTTTTTTAAAACTACTTAAAATTCCAAGCTGCCTTGCAATTTGCCCTTTTAATAAAACTGCAGGGTATCTTTTTATGCTTTTCACATACCCTATAGATTCATCATTCTCTCCAAAAAAATATAGAGTTGTTAAATCTTCGGGCTGCGCAATGTACACCTCTTCTTTTAATTCCATAATTCCCTCAAAGTAAAGTATTAAGCAAATACGGTAATTTTATATTCCATTTTATTTTTAAAAATAAAATACCAATGTGAAGTAAAACGAAAAAACCTAAAATTGAAGAGAGAATAATCAACTGTTTTCTTTGAAGTTTCAACTGGTTATTTTGCTGAATTATTGTTTCTTTATCTTCGGCTTCTCTTTCTATTGAAGCTTCCAGATCTTCTGTAATCTTAATATTCTCCTGTTGTAAATTTTCAATTGTGGCAATATTTGATGCAATAAAAAAATCTTTTTCGGAAATTTTATCCTTCATCATTTGTATATTATCTCTTAACTCCTGCAAAATAACACTTGAGCTTCTTGGTTGAGATGGTTCTTGCGCAAAAACACTTAGACTAAAAACTGCAATTAAAATACAAAAAAATTTTTTCATTTTGCTTCCTCCCAAAGTCCTAATTTTTTCAAATCCTCAATTTTCAAAACTACATATCCATTTTGAGTCAACTCGTCAATTGCAGTTTTTTTGCCGTCTATAACTCCTTTATTATATTCCTCTATTTTTTCTTTTTGAATTGACATTTCCAATTCATCTAAAAGACTTGCCATTCCATCTAATCTAAAAACTAACTTCTCATCCACCCTTTGAATAAATTCTTCGTTTTTTGCAAGATAATTTAAATGTACCATTTGTTCTTGAATTTTTTCCTTTGCATCATATGTGGAAACTTCTCCTTTTTCTAAAGTAGCACAGCCGCTTAAAAATAATAAAATTAAAATTATTGGGAAAATCTTTTTCATTTTTTTAATAACCCCCGTTTTTTAAATTAGTTAAGCGTGCAACCTGTGATTCTATATTATATACAAGGCAGGGCTTGTTTCCTGCCTTTTTTAATGTATAAAGTTGAATGTATAACGAGATAAATGTACCACATGTTAGAGGATTTCAATTATATTTTTAAAATTTTAAAAAACTTTTTAAAAAAGATTAAAAACCCTATCTCGTTGTACATTCAATTGTTTTTCTTTGCATTATAAAGAATTGTCGCGATTTTAATGTATCATATGTTATTCTAACTTGTTGTACATTTGAAAAGATTGAATGTATCACATGTTTCACTAAATCCTGATACATTAAAACTGCGATAAACCTTTATAGAATAAGGAAATAGAAATGAATGTATCACGAGTTAACTTTTCTAATCTTTTTTAAAAA
>CAMPAL010000008.1 GCA_946631855.1 uncultured Treponema sp.
TTCATAGCTTCCCAGTACATACCCATTTCTGGAATAGATGGCATTGGGAAAGCATAATCCAGCTGAGCCATAAAGCCTGCAAGATATGGTGAAGAAACTTTAACATTGATAGAAGGAACTGTTCCTGTCAAATCGAAGCGGAGTTTCTGCATTTCTGCTGTAAGAAGGAATTCTCCAAATTCGTTTGCTTCTTCTGGGTGTTCTGAATAAGCTGAAACGAACATAGCACGAGTTCCAGAGAATGATGCCGCTGGGCTTGTATTTCCTGGAAGTGAAGGAAGAGTTGTTACACCAAAGTTGATTCCTGCATTTTCAAATGGAACAACATTCCAAAGTCCTGTGATATGCATAGCGGCATTTCCAGACTGGAATGCGGCATCAGCAGTAGAAGTGTCAAGGTCAGCAGCAGGAACATCAAGTGCAGAACGGAGTGTTTTGAAGAAGGTCATACCTTTTACAGATTCGTCAGAATTGATGTTTGTATTTGTTGTGTCAGTTCCACTTTCGCCAAAAAGTCTGTTTCCGTTTGAAGTTGTAAAGATGATTGTGTAGTAGCCGTTTCCAACATCCATTACAAAACCAAATTTTCCAGGATTTTTAGCATTAAAATCTTTTGCCCATTTTGCAAGATCATCCCAGGTTTTTGGAACGTCATTTTCAGAAATCAAATCCTTGTTATAGAAAAGGGCATAAGTTTCTGCAGATACTGGATAACCATACATTGTTCCGTCATATGTAAGAGCAGTTGAACAAGCTCCAAGAACTTCTGCTTTTACTTTGTCTGGATTTGCAGTTGGAAGAACGTGTCCACCACTAACCAGAGAACCAAGTCTATCATGAGGAGCAGCGAACAAATCTGGACCTACTCCAGCTGGGCCATCAAGGGCAATCTGAGTAATTGCATCTCCAAGTTCAACGTTTACATATTCAATTGTTACATTTGGGTGAGTTTTTGTAAAAGCCTGACCTGCCTGCTTAATAAATTCATCAGGACCATCAGCCGATTCCCAAACTTTAAGAACAACCTTTTGGCCAGATTTTGAACTCTTAGCACCGTCTTTTTTTGAACATCCAGCTAAAGCCAACATACCAATTGCAGCAATAGCAACAGTTTTTATTAATTTTTTGTTCATTCTAACCTCCTACGAACAAATAAATTTAACAAGATTTTCTTTCTACAATTTCAGATGGAAGTGTGATGTTTATGGCATCATCATTTTGTCCAACCTGATTTTGTATTATCATTTCGACAGCCTTATGACCCATTAGTTTTTTCTGCACATTCATAGTTGTCAAAGGTGGATTTGTAAAAGCTGACATTTCAATATTATCTATACTCACAAGAGCAACTTTTTCTGGAACTGGAATTGAAGCTTCGTTCAGATAATGCAAAATACCAATTGCAACTTCATCTGAACCGCAAACTATTGCCCGAGGAAGTTTCCCTTTTTCTGCAATTTTGACAATTTCTTCATAAGCCGAAGGAGCATCCGACGCATTTGCAAGATAAAATTCTTTAAGAACTGCATTCAAGTTTTTTCGTAAAAGAGCATGCTGAACACCAAAGACTCGTTCGTCATCCTGGCCAATATAGGCAATATCTGTATAACCTTTTTTGATTAAGAATTCTGTGGCATTTTTTGCAGTTTCCTGGCGGTCAAACAAAATGCTGGTAAGTCCTTCGTGTTTCCATTCTAGACAAAGTGTTTTATTTATTTTTGATTTAATTTTTTTGATAATTTCTTCATCTTCATCATCTTTAATTGCCCGGTTATTTGCCAGCAAAATTACAGACCCAATTGATTCAGGGTGGATTAAATCATTAAACAAAAGAGGATTTTTAAGTTCATTAAAAAAGCGGATAAATTTTACATTGTAATTATTTTCGTGAGCGGCTGAATAAATGCCAGAAATAATTTCTGTATAAAAAGGACGGAGAAAATCGCTTTCGTTACTAAGAACAATTCCAATATTTTTTGAAGCAAAGGCCTGGTCTCCCAACTGTAAAGCCTGGGCAGCCTTGTTTGGACGATAGCCCAATTCCTCTATAACCTTAAGAATCCTTTGCCGTGTTTCTGGTGCTACCGAACGTTCTGTATTCCCGCTGATGACATAACTAACCATACTACGGGTAACACCTGCTGCTTTGGCAACATCATTTTGAGTAACATTTGTTTTAGATTCCTTTTTAGAACTCATACTATCAACCTTTGTTGTCAACACGTGTTGACTATATTTTTTATTCTAAATCAGAATCTTTAATTGTCAAATTTAAATTTTGTTATTTCTGATAATTTGTAACAGCTTCTGTAATTAATGGAATCAGCTGTTTTTTTCTAGAAACAACACCCTGGAGATAGAAAACTTTATCTTCCATCTTTGGCCAGCTTATAAATGGTTCGAACTTTGGATCGTAATCTATTAAAAGAATACTGGAAAGTTTTGTAATATCAGTAACAAGCAGACAAGAGAAGAGAGCCTTGTGAGCACGACGTTCAAGAGAAAGCTCCTTCATAAAGTCGGCCTTGCGGTCCATAACTTCCTTAGGATTTCCAACTTCAATCTGACTTGCGGTATATGAAACCTTACCTTCAACATATTCCTTCATATCCTGGTGGATTAAATCAGAAGCTTCACGTCCCTTGATATTACTTCCTGCAATCAGAATTTCATTTCCCAACTGCTTGTAGTCTAAATCTGTAATTCCAGAAAGATATTCCACCATATCCCGGTCTACATCTGTTGTTGTGGCAGACTGCAAAATCAAAGTATCAGACAAAATTCCGCAGAGTAAAAGTGGAGCAATATCTTTTGGAATTGGAATTTTATATTCTTTATAAAGACCTGCAATCTGAGTAGCTGTAGAACCAACTGGACGATTGATAAAGGTAATTGGATTTTTTGTTGGGATTGCACCAATTCTGTGGTGGTCAATTACTTCCTGAATCACATAATGTTCAACACCTTCCACCGCCTGAGTTATTTCATTGTGGTCCACAAGAATAACTTCGATATTTGGTTCCTTCATCAAATCATGTTCAGAAATAATACCAATTACCTTGTTTTCCTCATCCACCACCGGAAGGTACTTACAATGAGCATCTTTAAGAATATCCTTAATTTTTGCAACCGAATCGTTTATTGCAACAGTTTTAATTTCTGCATCACCCATAACACTTACAGGCATAGAATAAGCAATAAGCATAGATGTAGGTGATGTAGAATAAGGGCTGACAATTACAGAAACTCCATTTTTTTCTGCAAGCTCCCTTAATTCTTTATCAATAACACATCCACTGGTTGTAATAAGGAGTTTTACTTTATGTTCAATACAAAGCTTGTGAATATCATCTCTATCCGAAGCAATAACAATAATATTTTCAGAAGAATGAGCTTCAAGTCTTTTTACAAAAGTCTCAACTGATGATGAACCAACATGAATTGAAGCCTTAAAAGTCTTATCTCCATCATTTACAATAAGAGGCTGAGCATTTAAAGTTTTCAAAATAAGATTGATTGAAGTTGTAAATGAATGCTTTTTTTCAGGATTGAGGATTGTAAGAACCCCTTTTGCAAATCCAGAGTAATGCAAAAGTGAAAGATATTTTCCGTTCTTATCAACAACTGGCATAACTCTGATTTCTGTTTTTTCCATTCGTCCAATGGCTTCCCAGACAGAAACATCTTCCTGTACAGTTTCAACATTATCCTGCATAAAATATTTTACCTTTGGAATAAGGTCTGGAATATATTCTGGTTTTGGAAGTCCAAATTTTTCAAAAATATAACGGGTCTGAGGATTCAAATGACCTGCACGGGCAGCGATGTATTCTGGATGACCCAGCAAATTCTTTAATCTTGCATAACCAACAGCTGAAACAACAGCATCTGTGTCGGGATTTTTGTGTCCAATAATATAAACTGTCTTTTTCATATAAAATATCTTACCCTTTCCCTTGGAATTGTTCAACAAAAGTTCTATACTCCCATTTAAATGCTTTTTTTAAGGGATAAAATATGATTGAAAAGACAACTGTAACTCCAGAACTTTTAAAAGAAAACTTTTTAAAAATTTATGGACCAGGAGAGGGAATCAGAATGTTCGCTTCTCCAGCAAGAATTAACATTATCGGAGAACATATTGATTACAATGGTGGAAAAGTTTTTCCTGCTGCGATCGACAAATATCTTTACTGTGCAATAAGAAAAAGAGCTGACTCAAAAATTATTTACAACGATCTTTTCTTCCCTGGAACTTTTGAATTTACAACAGATACAGACTTTAAGTTTGATAAAGCAAATGATTATGCAAACTTTTTAAACGGCATTCTTTCCTGCATGAAAAAGCGCGGTCTTAAGTTTGACACAGGCTTTGACTGTCTGATTGCAAGTAACGTTCCTTCTGCAGGCGGCATTTCCTCTTCATCAGCTTTGGAATGCGGATTTGCCTGGGCTGTAAGCGAAACTTACGGATTCAACATTTCACGCAAAGACATTGCATTGATGGGGCAGCAGTCTGAACATGAATTTATGAACGTAAACTGCGGAATTATGGACCAGTACATTATTGCTACAGGAAAAAAAGATACTGCTGAAGTTCTGGACTGTGCAAAAATTGAACACGAATACGTACCATTAAATCTTGGTGATTATCGTTTTGTTGTAATGAACACCAAGAAACAGAGAAAACTTGCTGATTCAAAATACAACGAAAGACGATCTCAGTGCGAAGAAGGACTTGCTATTCTTAATAAGGCTGGTGTTAATATTCCAGATCTTTGTAGTCTTTCAGTTGCAGAATTCGAAAAAGTTGGATCTGCTATAAAAGATGATGTAATTTACCGCCGCGTAAGACACTGTGTAACAGAAATGGACAGAGTTCTTAAAGCTGTAGATGCCCTTAAAGCCGATAATCTCAAAGAACTTGGACAGCTTTTATACGCTTCTCACAAATCTTTGAAGGAAGATTACGAAGTTACAGGTCTTGAACTTGATACACTGGTTGATTTGGCTTCAAAAGAAGAAGGCTGTATCGGGGCCAGAATGACTGGAGCCGGCTTTGGTGGATGTGCAATTGCTCTTGTTCACAAAGACCATGTTGAAAACTTTATCAAAAACGTTGGACAGGGCTACAAAGAAGTTGTAGGTTACGAAGGAGCTTTCTTTGGATGTTCTTCCGGCGACGGTGTAAGAGAAATTAAATAGGATAAAATCCCCCAAAAAAAAGGACTGTCCTGGAAGTTAGTTTCATCAAAACTTCACCCGGGACAGTCCTTTTTAGTTTAACCTGAAATTAATTCAGGATTATTGTAATTTTGGATAACGATTGAAGTAATCCTTTGTTTCTTTAGCTGCAACACCAGAAAGTACAATCAAAGAAATACAGTTAGGAATTGCCATCAAACCATTTGTAATATCAGCAATTGTCCAAACCTGTTTGATTGTAAAGTAAGGTCCAATAAATACAGCTGCAATGTAAAGCCAGCGGAAAATCTTAACAATTATCATATTTCCTTTTGACAAGTATTCAAGACAACGTTCTGAGTAGTAGTCCCAGCCAAGAATTGTTGTAAATGCAAAGAATACCAGACAAAGCATAAGAAGGAACTGTACTGAACGACCATCACCACCAAGAACTTTACTGAAAGCGGCAGAAGTCAAAGCAATACCTTCTAAATCACCAGCACCTGCAGCATCTGCTCCAGTGTAGAATGCGATTACAATTGCAAGTCCAGTCATTGTACAAATGATGATTGTATCAATGAAAGTTCCGAGCATTGAAATAATACCCTGAGCTACTGGTTCTTCTGTCTGAGCGGCAGCAGCAGCGATTGGGGCAGAACCGAGACCTGCTTCGTTAGAGAAAATACCACGAGCAACACCCTTCTGCATTGAATCTGTAACCTGCTTAAAGAGCCATCCTGTAGCACCACCAGCAAGAGCCTTGAAACCAAATGCATTCTTAAAGATTACAGCAAAAGCAGCAGGAATCCTTGTAGCATTCATAATCAAAATTGAAAGACCAAGGAATACATACACTACAGCCATAGCTGGAACAACTTTTTCTGCAACCTTAGAAATTCTTTTTAATCCACCAATAATTACAAGTGCAACACCAAATGTTACAAGAAGACCTGCAATTACTACAGACCATGTATAATTATTTTCAAACAATGTGAAAGCAACATGTTTCATATCTGGGTCAATTGCGTTCTGAACAGCAGTTGTAATACCAGAAATCTGTGTAAATGTACCAATACCAAAAAGACCTACACAAACACCAAAAATAGCAAACAATACTGCAAGCCATTTCCAGCTAAAACCAGTTTTTTCTTTCATACCTTTTTCAATTGTGTAGAAAGGTCCACCAAGAACGTGTCCATCAGCAGCGTGTTCACGATACTTTACAGCAAGCATACATTCGGCATACTTTGTTGCAGTTCCAACCAAAGCAGCAAGCCACATCCAGAAAAGAGCACCAGGTCCACCACCAGCAATAGCAGTTGCTACTCCGACAATGTTACCAGTACCAATTGTTGCAGAAAGAGCTGTACACAGAGCCTGGAAAGAAGAAACCTCCCCCTTTCCATCGCTTTTCTTAAACATTGATTTGAAACCGCGTCCGAGCTTTGTAAACTGAACACCACGCAAACGAATTGTCAACAGGATTCCTGTTGCAAGGATAAGGATGATTGTTGGAACTCCCCAAACAAAATCATCGATTTTAGTAATAATTTCTGTAAACATATTACCAGCATCCTTTAAAAAAAAATAAGAGCCAGCCAAACTTAGTTGAACCAGCTCTCCAAAGAGTGATAATGGGACATTTTTTATACTCTGTCCACTTTGCCTGAGATATCAGCTTTAATAGCCTTAACCCTTCGGCGCTTCATAAGGATTTATGAAGACTCTCCAGAGAATTACATGTACAAAACACGTTGTAAATGTAACAGTAAAAAAATACCAAAAAATTGAATTGTTATCAAGACAATTATTTTTGCTAAGCAAAAAGTGCGCAAAAAAAAAGAACTCTTCCGGATGAAAGAGTTCTTTTTAAGGAGTGGATAGGAGTCGAACCTACCAATGATGGTTTTGCAGACCAGTCCCTTACCGCTTGGGTACCACTCCAAAAGGTTGTTCAAATATAGCAAATACGACGTTTTATGTCAATGCGTATCGGGCTGTCATATGGTATTTTTTTATTTTTCTAACTATACTAAAAGAACAAACAGCGGGGTTCTTTGAATGCCTGCCTGTTTTTCCATCCCGTAGAAGCTTAGCTCCGGGGTGTTTTCATATATCTGGCTGATTAGGACCTTTCTTAATCAGCTTTTTTTATTCCTCTGTTTTTTCTTCATCATATTCATTGGTTTTTGAAAGAAAGTAACGGTTGTTTATTTCCACCACCAGAAGGGCACATCCAGAATAAGCAATATTTCCAACAAGACCAAAATCTCTGAAACAGGCTACAACTAAAAGACCTGCCGACATAAGATAAATTACAGCTTTTCTAAGAATCATTCCTTTTGAAATGGTGGACGAATCTCTAAATCCATTTTTTTTTCCACGAATGAAAAACCAGATCATATCCAGCACAATCAAAATCACCATTACCAAAACTACAATTCTGTTTGTATGCATTTTTATCATCCCTTTTTATGAATTATTCTCAACGAATTTTCTTAAAGTCAATCTTGCACTTTCAAAAGCCAAAGGCAGTTTTTCTACATCCTCTAAAGATGCAACTTTACAAGCCTGTAAGCCAGAAACTTCACTCTCCTGAGCTTTGAGACTGGAAATAAAATCATCAATATCCTTAAAGTTTTCTGGCAAAGCTACAGTAAAAAATATGTCACAGGTTTTATATACAATGTTTTTATACGGATATGTATTAGGATTTGTACAAAGAAATTTTACAGCTTTTTCATCAATATCAACACCAATTTCTTCTCTGCATTCACGAACAATGGCTGATTCTGCACTTTCATCAAAATCGACAAAACCACCAGGAAGTGCAATAAATCCTTTTTTTGGTTCTTTTGCTCTTACTTCAAAAAGAACATTTTTATCTTTATCATAAATTATAATTCCAACGGCAGCGGCAACATTATTATAAAGATCGAATCCACAATCCCGGCAAATCCACTTACGAAGTCCAGGATTTTCAATATTCTTACTGCCACACATTGGACACATATTAAAAGCATTTGTCATTTGAAACACCTCATTGTGATTGCATCAGCCAGAGCTTCAGATTTTTTTATAGACTGAATGATTAAAGGTACCATTAAAGGTATGATTGCCTTAATTTTTGCAAAAGTTCCCCTGGCCCTGCCCAGTCCCCCTCTTATTATCTGAGTTTTGATGATTGAAGAAGCTTCGTCCACCAGCACAGGAATAAATCTGAAAATAATTTCAATTATAAGTATAAGATAACGGACTGGAATTTTAATCCATTTTAACGGAGTTAAAAGAATATTCAAACCATCAATCAGGTCGTGCTCAGGAGTAGAAATAAAAAATGCAGAAATACAGGCAAGAGAAGAATAAGTTCTTAAAATAGTGGCAATACAAAACTTTATTTTTGAAGGAGTAATTGTAAACCATTTCCAGTTTGTATATCTTACTTCGTCTGCTAAAGGTGCATGGAAAATCAACTGGAAGACTGAAAAAAACAAGAGGAAAGGCAGGATTTTAAGCCAGGCTATACATAAATTTTTAAAACTGAATCCGCAAAGTAAACAGTAAATCAGAGAAAGGCCAAGAAAACCTGCACATAATTCAAGAGGCCTTAAAGCAAGTGAAAATACGAACATTGTCAGAAATAAGAGGATTCTTAAAACTGCCGGTATTTTTTCCACCAGCGATTTGTTTTTTTTCTTTGAACCGGAAAGGCCTGCCGAAGTATTCCTTAAAGAAGAAAGCATCGAGACGGTGGAAGGAACTTCTACCTGTGAAAAAGACTCGCTTTCTTTTGCCTGAGATAAGGCACAGCTGTCATTTACAATTTTTCCTGCCTCAATCTGAATTTCCCTGTCAGCAAAATCAGCTTCATCTCTTTTGTGTGTACTAAAAAGGATTGTTTTTCCTTCTGAGGCAAGTTTTCTGAACATATTTAAAACTTCGTTTCTTGCACGGCTATCAAGCCCTGCTGTAGGTTCATCAAACAAAAGTACATCTGCATCTAAAGCAAGAATTCCTGCAATTGAAAGTCGTCTCTGTTCACCACCTGACAGGGCAAAGGTTTTCCTTTCCGCAAAAGTTTCAAACGGAAGAGCCGCATCATCCATCGATTTTTTTACAAGTTCTTTTAAAACCTTACCACTTTTCCCCTGATTTCTTGGACCAAATGCTACATCATCTGCGGCAAATGCTTCAAAAAGAGCAGCCTTTGCATTCTGAAGTGCTAAAACAGGCCGTCCTTCCGCTTTTATACTTACACCAGGAGTTTCTTCCGCTTTCAGAAGGCCTGCACACAATTCAAGAATGGTAGACTTTCCGGCTCCAGAAGGGCCTGTAAGCGCGGTGATACTTCCTTTGTAAAGATCAAAATTGATATTTGAAACTCCATGTTTTTTTTCAGAAGAATCATAAGAAAAATTTAACTCTCTTACCGACAAAGTTTTTTCTTTATTTTCACGTTGAGCAAGGACAGATTTATCACAAACAGGAAGAGGCTTGCCTTCTATTCTGAAAAGATTATCAGGATTTTCAAAAAATGCCCGCTTAGTTCCGTAAAAGAAAACCTTCCCGTTTTCCATTCCAATTACAGTATCCGCTTCTTTTACAACCTCAATATCATGAGTGATTTGGATAATAGTATTTCCACATTTGTGCCAGTATTTTACAAAATCAAGAATTTCCCTTCTGGAAACAGGATCTAGCATAGAAATAGCTTCATCAAGAATTAAAATTTCTGGTCTTAAAGCAATTACTCCGCTAAGAGCAATTTTCTGAGTCTGACCAAGAGAAAGTGCCGAACTTGAAGAAGAGGCTCTGTCCAGCATATCAACAATATTTAATGATTCTATAGTTCTTAATTCAACTTCACTTTTAGAAAGCCCAAGATTTTGAGGACCAAAAGCAGTATCCCGGGAAACAAGTCCGCTCACCAGCTGATCTTTTGGATGCTGAAAAACAATTCCTATCTGCTGATTTTTTTCTACAAGAATTTCCCCAGAATCAGGATTTTCCAGGCCACACAAAAGTCTCGCAATCGTACTCTTTCCGCTTCCGTTATAACCAATAATTGCGGTGTAGGCACCTTTTTCAATGGCGAAAGAAACGTCATCCACCGCGTTACGTTTACTCTGAGGATATTTAAATATTAGATTTTTAACAGAAATTACGCTCAATTTTTGGGAATTATAATCTACATTTTGACAGTTGTCTACTTTAGACGTTATACTAATTCCAATGATTACGCTTAAAGAAATTGCTCAACAATGTAATGTTTCTATCGCAACTGTATCCAATATTTTGAATGGAAAAGCAAAAGTTTCGAACGAGACTAAAGAAAGAGTTTTACAGATTATAAAAGAAACCGGCTATAAACCAAACTACATGGCTCGGCTTTTAAGGGCTAACAAAACCAGAACAATTGGCGTCCTTGTTGATGATCTTACAGAATTCTCTTCTCCATTGATTGTTGATGGAATAATGACATATCTGGAAGAACACAATTACAAAACAATTCTTGAAAATCTTCGTTTCTATTCAAAATGGGGACGTGACTGGTATGAAAATGCAGATTATAAAAAGTCTGTTTACCAGGCTTTCCAGGAATTTTCTTCAATAAAGGTGGATGGAATCATTTATGTTTCAGGCCACGAAAGAAATATCAACATTATTCCAGAAGAATTCAATATTCCTACCGTAATTAGTTATGCCTTTTCTGACAGTCAAAACTTTTCTTCTGTTCTTATTGATGATTTTGACGGGGCTTACAAACTGACTGAATATCTTATAAAAAAAGGACACAAAAAGATTGCCCTGGTTCAGGGAATTGAAGGAAACATTCATACCGAAGAAAGACTAAGAGGTTTTAAAGCCGCTTTAAAAGACTATAAGCTGGAGGCAGATCCAAATCTTATGTTTCCAGGCATCTGGTTTCCTGAATCTGGTTATGAGGCCTGCAAAAAACTGATAGAATCAAAAAAAGATTTTTCTGCCATCTTCTGTTTCAACGACCTTATGGCAGCAGGCGTATACAAATATCTGACAGAAAATAATCTGCAGGTTGGAAAAGACATTTCTGTTGTTGGTTTTGATAACCGTACAATTGCAGAAGAACTTATTCCATCCCTCACAACAATGGAAATTCCATTAAAAGAAGTTGGAATTTCTACAGCGAAAGAACTGCTTGATCAAATGACATCCGAAGAAGACTTCCAAAAACAGAAAATTTACATCAAATGTAACCTGATTGAAAGAGCTTCGGTTTCAAATAAATAAATTCTACCATGGAGGATAATATGAACGAAAGCTTAATAGTTGATTACAAAAACTTTCTGAACAACGGTAAGACAGAACGTGAATGCGTTTCACAAATCATTAAACAGGCCGAAAAAAAAGGCTACAAAGATATTTCTAAATTCAAAAAACTCAAACCTGGTGATAAAGTTTACATCACAAAAATGAATAAGGCAGTTGCCCTTTTCCAGATTGGTCTTGAACCTGTCGAAGACGGACTGAACATTCTTGGTGCCCACATTGATTCACCAAGACTGGATGCAAAACAAAATCCACTTTACGAAAAAGACAACATCACTTATTTGAACACCCACTATTATGGTGGAATCAAAAAATATCAGTGGACAACAATTCCTCTTGCAATTCATGGTTTAGTCTGCAAAAAAGATGGAAGTTCTGTAAATGTTGTAATTGGTGAAAATAATGATGAACCAGTTTTCTGCATTTCTGACATTCTTCCACATCTTGCCCAGGAACAAATGAAAGATAAAGCCAGCGATTTTATTAAAGGCGAAGATCTTGATGTTCTGATGGGATCTGTAAATCCTTCTAAACACAACGACGAAAAAGACAAGAAAGCAGAAAAAGAAAAGAGTAAAAAAGTTATTCTTGGACTTTTAAAAGAAATGTACGGTATTGAAGAAGAAGATCTTCAGTCTGCTGAACTTGAAATTGTACCAGCCGGAAAAGCCCGTGACATGGGTCTGGATCGTTCAATGATTCTTGGTTATGGCCAGGATGACCGTTCATGTGCTTTTGCATCTTTTGCCGCAATGCTGGAAGTAAATGCAGGAGCCAGAACTACCTGCTGTCTTTGTGTTGATAAAGAAGAAATCGGTTCGGTTGGTGCAACAGGTATGGCATCAAATCTTTTTGAAAACATGGTTTCTGAAATAATTATCAGAACAAATGCAAGCTACAGTGATATTGATTTACGCCGCTGTCTTGCTAATTCCTACATGCTTTCTTCAGATGTAAATGCTGCTTACGACCCATTAAATGCAGGTCTTTATGATAAAGATAATGCAAGCTTCTTAGGTGGTGGAGTTACTTTCCAGAAATACACAGGAAGTCGTGGAAAATCAGGGGCTTCAGATGCAAATCCAGAATTTGTTGCAAAAGTAAGAGCCGCTATGTACGATGCAAATGTAAACTACCAGATGGCAGAACTTGGAAAAGTAGACCAGGGTGGTGGAGGAACTATTGCTTACCATGCCGCCCGCTACGGAATGAATGTTCTTGATGCAGGAGTTGCAGTTTTAAGTATGCATGCTCCATGGGAAATTACCAGCAAAGAGGATATTTGCCAGATGTTCGAATGCTGCAAGGCATTTTTAATAATCAAATAATAATCGTTCAACAAAAAAAGGGATTTTGAAGTTTTCTTCAAAATCCCTTTCTCATTAACAACATCTTAGAAGTATCTTTATTTTTTAGACATCAAAACATCGTAAATACGGTCAAAATCTTTTCTTGTATCAAAACCAATTACAATCGAACCTTTATTTATATCACCTTTTAAACTTACGTCTCTGGTTCCAAAAATATTTCTTAATTCCTGTTCAAACTGTAAAATATCAGCATCTTTTTTTACTTTTGGTTTTTCTTCTTTAGCTTTTTTGGCAGCCCTTCCACCACCGTTGTATTCTTCTGCAAGCGCTTCTGCTTCGCGAACAGAAAGACCATTTCCAACAATCTTTCCGTACATAACGCGCATATCAGCATCATTCTTAACCATAAGAAGGGCACGGGCATGCCCAGAAGTTATCTGTCCGCTGGAAAGGGAACGCTGAATATCTTCTGGAAGTTTTAACAAACGAATTGAATTGGCAACTGTAGCACGAGCTTTTCCGACTCTTTTTGCAACTTCTTCCTGAGTCAAATCGCCCATCTGAATTAAATTATAATAAGCAGTAGCTTCTTCTATTGGATTTAAGTCGGCACGCTGAATATTTTCAATAAGTGCCATTTCAAGTTTCTGCTGTTCATCAAACTTTCTAAGCTGAACAGGAACCTGAGTAAGACCAGCCATTTTTGCGGCACGAGTACGGCGTTCACCTGCAATAATGTAGAATGTACCATCACCGGCATCTTCAATAATGATTGGCTGAAGAATTCCATTCATCTTGATAGAATCACAAAGTTCTTCAAGCTTTTTAGGATCAAACTCTATACGAGGCTGTTTTGGATTAGGACGTAAAAGAGCTGGATCAATCCACAAACTGCCATCAGCTTCAGAAGTAATAGCAGAAGGTAAATCTCTTGTATCAGTTTTTGTTGCACCAGTAACAATTGCCACTTCTTCAGAGGCTCTGGCATTATCACCTAATAAGGCACCAAGTCCTTTTCCTAATCCATTTTTAGCCACGACGGATCACCTCTTCTGCTAATTTAGCATAACTGCGGGCACCCACACAGGATGGATCATACTTACAAATTGGGAGTCCGTGAGATGGAGCTTCAGAAAGTCTGACATTTCTTGGGATAATTGTATTGAAAACTACATCTTTGAAATAAGATTTAACCTGCATAACAACGTCCTGAGCAAGACGAGTACGGGAATCATACATTGTAAAGAAAATTCCACCAATCTTAAGACTTGGATTAATACCTTTCTGAACCTTCTGTACAGTCTGCAAAAGAAGAGTAATTCCTTCGAGAGCGAAATATTCACACTGCATTGGAACCAGAACAGAATCTGCAGCTGCAAGTCCATTCAAAGTTAAAATTCCAAGTGATGGAGGACAGTCAATCAAAATATAATCATATTTGTCTTTTAAAGGTGCAAGTGCATTTTTAAGATAGAACTCTCTATCCTTCTGATCTGCAAGTTCGATTGAAACACCAGACAAATCAATTGAGGCACTAATAGCATCAAGGCCTTCTACAGGAGTATGCTTTACACAATCTTCGGCAGAAACCTGTTCTGCAAGCAACTCATAAACTGTAGGCTTATCTTTAGAAACACCTACACCACTAGACATATTTCCCTGGGAGTCGAAATCGACCAAAAGAACTTTTTTACCAGCGAGAGCGATGTAAGCTCCAATATTAATAGCAGAAGTTGTTTTACCAACACCACCTTTCTGATTTACAAATACAATACACTTTCCCATAAAGTCTAATATATCATTTTTAGTTAAAATAGTATACTCTGAAGATAAGAGGTCATATGATTATTTCTGTCACACTTTCAAAACCAAATTCAAATGTTGAAGAAGAACTTGGAAAAGCTTTTGAAAAAATAAAGATTAAGATTGAAAATTCTGCCAGGGGAACCGGCTATTTTGCAGAAATGTTCACCAAAACTCAGGTTTTCCACCAGCATTTTACAGAAGCTCAACTTCAGGACTTCCTTGAAAAACACGCAGGAAAAACTTTTAAAAACTGTGTTGAAAGAAGTGGCACCAGCGAAATTACAATAATGGCCAGCAAAAAGGGAAAAATTACCAGACTTGAAAGGCCTTTACCTCAAAATCAGAAAGAAAATGCTTCTTCGGGCAGCTTAAAAATCCTTCCAGCCGCTAAACAGAAAAACTATCTTTTGTCAGAAGGAAATCCTGTTCCATTCTTAATTTTACTGGGACTTATGACCAGCGATGGAAAAGTTATTAAATCAAAATATGATAAATTCCGTCAGATTAACCGTTTTTTGGAATTTATTGATGATATTTTGCCGGAAGTCCTGAACCTTAAAAAAAATTCCGGAGAAAATGAAAACTCTCCTGTAAGAATTGCAGATTTTGGATGTGGAAAATCATATCTTACTTTTGCAGTGCATTATTATCTTACCCAGATAAAAAAAATTCCCTGCATGATAGAAGGCCTGGACTTAAAGGAAGATGTAATTAAATACTGTAATGATATTACAAAAAAACTTGATCTTAAAAACTTAATTTTCCACACAGGAAACATTTCTGACTATTCTGGAAAAGAAAATCCTGATATTGTAATCACCCTGCACGCCTGCGATACAGCCACAGATTTTGCCCTGAAATATGCCGTAGAAAGAAATGCAAAGGCAATTTTAAGTGTGCCATGCTGTCAGCATCAGGTGAATCAGCAGTTAAGCAAAGAAAAAAACTTTCCAAAAGAATTTGAAGCACTGATGGAATGGGGCATTATAAGGGAAAAATTTTCATCTCTGGTAACAGATGCTCTTCGTGGAAAATGGCTGGAAAATCAAAACTATAAAGTTCAGATGCTGGAATTTATAGATATGGAACATACTCCAAAAAACATTCTTATTAGAGCAGTAAAAAACAAAAACACTGATAGAAAGCCTGAAAAAAACAGTCCTGAACTTTTACAGGCCCTCAAAATCAGTCCGGAAATCTGGAAATAATTATTCAGCTTTTTTCCATGCGTCTATGAACTCAATCATAAACTGCTGAACATTACTAAACCATTTTTCCTGAAACTTTACAGCTTCAACTCCAATATAGCGGAAGTGCCAGCTTTCCCAGCGATATCCTGTTACAGGTTCATAGCCCTGAGGAAAACTTAAAGACCAGCCAAAACGAGCAGCATTTTTGTAAACCCATTTTCCCGCAGGAGTTTCTGCAAAGGCATCATCAACAGGGGCAAAATCTAAAGCCATTCCAAGCTGATGCTGACTTGTTCCAGGACGGGCACTTTCTCTTTCGGCTTCTTCAAGACCATCTACCCTAACCCAGTAATTAAAAAGATTATCCTGATACTCATAAGAACGATAAGTTGAACTTACGGTCAGAGTTACTCCATCATTTTTTGCAGCTGCACCAAGATCTTTCAAAGCTTCATATGCTTCTGGACGCAAACTCAGATTGTTTTTGTTGATTGCAAAATAATCATTTTTTACAAGATGGATAAGATTTTTTGGCTCATATTCAGAAGAAACTTTGTGAGTTTTATCAATTAAAAAAAAAGGACTTAAATCTTCTGAAGAAAAATTCTTTTCAGTATCCAGAACTTTATGAAGATCTGCTAAAAATTCTTCAGGATTGCCATTTGGAATTGCAGCCTTACATTCATCCGTCATTGAAATAAGAACTCTGTTTAATTTTTCAATTTCAGGATTAACTGTAGCTTTTGAAGATTTTGCACATGCTGTAAAAGAAAAGAGTGCAAAAGCAACTACCAATAATAGATTTTTTTTCATACTAACCTCGTTTTTTATATTTTTTGAATTATTACCAGATTTCTTTCGCTGTCTTCAAGTCCCGGAACTTTAAGATTTTCCACCTTGTATTGTGGAACCAGAGCTTTTATTCCCTGCATTTCTTCTGTAATACTTTCCATTTTTGCCTTGTAAGCACAAAGATATCCGCCAGATTTGACCATTTTAAGCAAAGTTTTTGTCATCGCCTCATCTAAAGGTCTAAATGCCCTGAAGGTGATTAAATCATACTTTTGAGGAGGAACTTTTTCGGCCTCTGAACAGACAACCTCAACATTTTTAAGACCTAAAATAGCTGAACAATTTTCCAGAAAGGCACAGCGTTTGCTCATTCTTTCTACAAGATTAAATTTATAGTCCGGGAAAGCTGCCGCAAGAGGAATACCAGGCAAACCACCCCCCGAGCCTATATCACCAATCAATAAATCCTTTGAATTCAGATTCTTTATCAGACTATCAAGTAGCGGATAAGCTGCAAGAGAATCTAAAATGTGGCGGATTACCAGTTCATCATGATTGCTGGTATTTGTCAGATTATAAGCTGAATTAAAAAGTATAATTTCGTTGATGTAGGATTCCATTTTTCCTGCAAGTTCCTGAAAAGCAGCAGAAGGAATCCCACATTTTTCAAATCCATCAGTAAGTAAAGACATAACTATCTCTTATCAATATCAAGCAGCATATCGGCAGTAAGACCACCATCATTTACATGCATTACAACAAGATTTCCTGTTTTTTCTGCTGTAAGGTTATGCTGAGACATAAGTTTATATACAAAAGAATTCTCGTTTTTATTATCCTGCACAATAGAAGGCTGGACTTTATAGGAAATAGAGGAACCTGTTGAACTTACAGTTTTAAACAGCATATAAAAAGTTTCTGACATAAGTGTCTGATTTGAATAGTACTTTCTGTCCGCTGTAAGAAGAAAAGTTCCATCAGCTTCAGGCTCACTAAAAAAAACTTTTGTCAGAGAATCGGTGATATTATATCCGTTAATTTTAAAACGCAGGATAACTGGAACTCTCTGTTTAAAAGTTTCAGAATCGGTCTGAGCCTTCTGCATGGCTTCTTTTTCTGCAAGAGAAACTTTTTTCTGTTCTTCTTTCAACTCATTCAAACTGTTCAAAACCTGCTGAAGCAAAACATTTGTTGAAGTAGAAGTTGAATATTTTGATAAAGCATTGGTGTCCAGTCCTGAAATGTTTGAAAAAAGCCCGAAATCATAAAGATTAGAAATATCCTGAGCTGTCAGGGTTGAACTGTTTGCATTCAAAAGGGAACTTACAACATCTGAAGTTGTGCTTCCGCTGGAAATTACAGTTTCATTTGTATCTGTCTTTTTTTCACTTTTATTTTCCTGCTTCCTGTTCAAGGAATTACTTGGAAAACTTGGTGTATAAAAAGCAGAACCAGTTGTTACTGTTGGCATGGTTGGCATTTCCGGCATAGAAGGCATGGTAACCGACTGTGCCCACAAAAAGGAAGCCATAGAGATGAAAACAGTATTTACAAACACAAAAAGTTTTTTTGCTTTACAAGCTGGCAAGACTCTCCTCCACATATTCAAGGCGCTGAGTTAACTGCGCAATTGTTTTTTCAAGCCGACTTTTTTCTTTTTCAAGTTTTGTTTTAGGATCTAATCCACGTGATTCAGCAGATTTTGCCTTCATCATTTCTCTTACAGTTGAAGGACTCTTTCCACCCTGTAGGAATTCCTGCTCAACCTGAGCACGATCATCCTTCTTTTTAACAGAGGCAACCACCTTCATATTTTCAAAACCAATTGCAGGATTTACTTCTACTGCACCAACTTTACGAATGTCTTTTGCGGCATTTCTAGGCAGGCAGAGAACACGGTCTATATAATCTTCATAACGAATATCTGATTCAACACAAAGATCAAATGCTCTGGCAAGTTTTTTTCCAAACTCCTGCATAAGCTGACCATTTTTTTCCAGATAATTTGTTTTAATATCTTCTGTAAGTTCTTTTAATTCGGGATTGTTTTCCCATCCAATAGAATAATAACCCTTCTGTTCAGCAATAGTCAAAAGATTTCCGAATTTTGCCCAGAATTCCTGTGTATGAACCTTGCAGGCGCATCCATAAGAAGGATCATTTTCCTGTTTCTCAATTGTTAGCAGATGATGGGTGTACTCATGAATAGCAGTGTAGATAAGCATATTATCAGTTTTTAAGTTCAGATTATGAATAAAAATTTCATGAGTATCAGGTTTATAAAATCCGTTTACTCTTTTACTTTCTTTACCTGTCTGAGTAACTGTAAAATCTATATCACACGCCTCCAGATCAAGAAGAATTTCTTTTATTCTATCATTTGTCATTTTTCCACCTCTATTTGTTTTTTTATTTAAGATAACCAAGCGAATTCAATATGATTGAACCAGCTACGGTTGCGGCAGTTTCTGTTCTCATAATTCTGCTTCCCATTCCACAGCGGACATAGGAAAAATCTTCCAGAAGTTTGCGTTCTTTATCTGTCCACCCGCGTTCGCTTCCTATTGCAGCAAAAACAGCCCTTTTTTCTCCTGTTTCAGTTTGTCCAGAACTTTGTTCCAAAGCATCATTCAAAGACATTTTAGGATTGATGTTATCAAGAGCAAGTCTGGCAGGAGGATTTTTACAGGTCTCCTTAATTGAACGTTCACATTCCTCCAGACACTCTGTAAGGGTCTTATGCAGGAATAATTCCGGTACATGTGTACTTCCAGCCTGAACAGTTCCGTCTAAAAGCATTTTATAGGCAGCCCCTTTTTCTACCAGGTTAGACTGCATATAAGATTTTTCACCAAGTTCTGTTCCTGTCAGATGAACCTGGCAAACTCCCAGAGCGGCAATATCTCGCAAAAGTCGTTTTAACTGTATTGGACGGGGAAATCCTATAATCATTCTTAAAGCTGTCAAAGGCTTTCCGTCCCCTTTTTCTTCAAAAGAAAAACAAATATTTTCATCAATCGAAGTAATTGTTGCAAGGCCGCTTTTTCCACCGATTATTCCAGCAGTAAAAGTGTCTCCCGGCTTTTTGTGAAGAACTTTTATAAGATGTTGTGCTCTTTCATCTTTTAATGAAAGAGGATTATTTATTTCGCTCTGAGAAAATAGACAAATATTCATAATTAGTTAAACATGTTTATTTTTTTAAGGACTTTTATAACTTCATCCTTTTCCAGCAAATCGATTGGACGGCCTTCTGTGTATTTATGAGCACTTTCTGAGAAAGAACCGATTGTTACACAATAACCCTGATCGCATTTAGAATCGCGGATTTTTCCATGGAATTCACGAATGTAAATATCTCCAATAACATTCTGAGTTCTATAAAATCTGAATAGTTGTTTTGCTTCCCATTTTGGATTTTCAATTGCACAGATAATCTCTACAGTTTCAGAAGAAACCTGAACATCTTCAACCTTTACAAAAGAATCTTTGAAGTAAATTGAAATAAATTTTCTACAGAGGGCAACGAAATCACTTGTACCGGCCATAAGATAGATCTGGAGATTTTTATTCTGATTAAGTTCAGAATATCTTGCTACCAGCTGATCTACATCTTTATAACCAGTTTTAATCATCTGAATCTGCTTAAAATATGTAAGTGCCTTAGAAATATCATTCATCTGAATCAAGGTATTTCCCAGACGATATTTAATCTGAATCAAAGTTTGTTCAGGAACATTCTGCAGTTTAAGGGCAATTTCGTAATCTTTTATTGCTTCCTGAAAGTTTTTATTTCTTTCATGCATTTTTCCTGCTTCAAGACAAGACTGTGCTCCAAACTGTGGATCCGGACGCAAATGCATAAATACCTTAATGGCTTTATCACCCATTCCAACTTCAGTCATAGCAACTGCCATATCATAAAGTAATTCTTTGTTATCAGGATGTTCATCCAGAACTTTCTTAAGGAATGGAAGACACTCACGATATTTCTGAGCCTTAAAAAGACACTGCCCAAGATATGAATTTACGTCAGGATTTTCAGGCTGAATTACTCTTGCTTTCTTAAAACAATAAGTCGCTTTATCGTAAACTCCAGTCTTAAAAAGAGCCTGACCCAGATAAAAATTACAGTCAAAATTATCAGGTTCTTTTTTTATTGAGGTCATAAGAATGTTGATTGCATCTTCCAGTTTATTCATATAGAAAGCTGCAATCCCCATTCTTAAAGTACATCTTGCAACGTTAATTTCAACGTGAGCAGTAGAAATATCAAAAAGAGTCTTGTAAACACCCCAAACCTTTTCCCAGTTTTTCTCGCTGAAATGAATATCTCCAACAAGTTCAAGAGCAGATACATTATGAGGGTCATGAATAAGCTTCTTTTCTGCTTCTTTCAAAACCGCAGATTTTCCCTTCTTCTGAATACGCTGAGAGACATCCTTTCTATCTGATTTTCTGCTACCACCACGAATAAGTATCAGAACAATTACGAGGGAGGCAGCAACAATAACAGCAATTAAAACCGAAAAAATCATTAATACAAAAATCCTTTATTTCGAAGTTTTTTCTTTAACCATTTCTGCAATACGTTCCATTGCAATCTTAATCTTATTTAAATCAGTTGCATAACAACAGCGGATAAAACCTTCTCCACCAGCACCAAAACAGGTACCTGGAACAACTGCAACATTATGCTTCTGAATAAGTTCTGTAGCAAAATCTTCGCTAGTCATACCGGTTGGACGAATATCAGGGAACATGTAGAAAGCTCCTTCTGGCTCAATACAAGGAAGTCCCATATCTGTAAAAGCTTTATACATTACGTTTCGTCTCTGCTGATAACTTACACGCATTTTTTCAACATCTGACCAGGCATTTTTTAATCCTTCTGCAGCCCCGTACTGACTGAAAATTGGTGGACAGATTGATGTGTATGCATGAAGTTTACAACACTGAACCAGTAAATCATGAGGAGCAGCAATATAACCAATACGCCATCCTGTCATAGCAAAAGACTTAGAGAAACCATTAAAAATGATTGCATAGTCTTTCATTCCAGGGAAAGAACCGATTGAAACGTGCTTATGTCCATCATAAAGAAGTTCGCAATAAATTTCGTCACTCAAACACCAGATTTGATGTTTTTTTACAACTTCTGCAATTTTTTTAAGTTCTTCAGCAGGAATAATTCGACCTGTAGGATTACTTGGAGAACAGAACATAACAGCCTTTGTTTTTGGTGTACAGGCAGCTTCAATCTGTTCTGCAGTTGGATAAAATCCATTTTTACTTGTATCAAGGTGAATAACCTTAGTCTGACAAAGAGCTGAAAGTGGCTGATAAGAAACATAACAAGGTTCACAAATGATGATTTCATCACCAGGATTCAAAATAGAACGGAGTACCAGATCCAGACCTTCAGAAGCACCTACAGTCGGGAGGATTTCTGTTTTTGGATCATAGTCCAGATTATAGCGGGTAAGATATTTAGAAATTTCTTCACGAAGTTCTATCAAACCCCAGTTAGAAGTATATGAAGTGTGTCCTTTTTCAAGATGATAAAAAGCTTCTTCACGAATTACCCAAGGTGTCGGGAAATCTGGTTCTCCTACACCAAGGGAAATAATATCATCGTGTCCGATACACAATTCAAAAAACTTACGGATTCCTGATGGAGGAATTTCCATCATTGAGGAACTAAATTTATCATTTCTAGTATTCATTAAAATATCTCCATAAAAAACGGCAACAGGAATAACTAAGCCTGTACACCTTCACGACGGTCACACTCGTCTTCGACATAAACGATTTCGTTCTCTTTATAAGTTTTTAAAACAAAATTTGTCTTAGTAGAACGAACGCCTTCCAAAGTTGAAAGTTTTTCACTTACAAACAAAGCAACATCTTTAAGATTATCACCTTCAATCAGAACCTTAAGATCATATCCGCCACTCATAAGATAAAGAGATTTTACCTGTGGGAAGCGGTAGATTCTTTCTGCAAGAGCATCAAATCCGTGTTCTCTCTGAGGCTGAACCTGAATCTGAATTTCCGCTACAACTTTGTCCCGCGCGACCGCATCTTTCTCTGGATTAACAACCGCTATATACTTGAGAATAACTCCATCATCTTCAAGCTTTTTAATAATTGCCTGAACTTCTGCTACGCTTTTTTTTGTCATTGCAGCAATATCTTCTGCAGACAGACGAGCATTCTGACGTAATAAATCAAGTATTTCTTCCATAATTGCTAATCCTCCATGCAAATTTTTATAGAAATTACATTTTACTATCATTCAGACTTTTTTACAATGAGCCGATTTTTACCTTATTTTCATTTAGAAAAAATATTTCTTCACAAAGATAAAATACTCCCCTATAATTCACCTATGACAAATCTTGTAGGTCTAAAAAAATGCCAGGATTATGACTTTGAAAAGGTCTACCAGGCTATAAAAAAGCTTTTTGAGCTTGTTCCTCCCCCAGATGTAAAGGATAAAGTTGTCCTTCTTAAACCAAATATTCTTTATCCTAAAAAACCTGAACTTGCCGTTTGTACTCATCCAGTTCTTGTTGGTGCGTCTGTAAAGGCTTTTGTTGAACTTGGGGCAAAAAAAGTTTACGCGGGAGAATCACCTGCCATTGCGGGTTCAACCAGTGCCGCAAAATTTACTGGAATTTACGATCAGGTAGTAAACAACGGCGGTGAATGGATTGATTTTAAAGATGCAGAAATTATTGAATGTCCTCAAGGAAAGACTGTAAAACAACTGAATTTTACAACGGCCTTCCGCAAAGCTGATGTAGTAGTTTCTCTTTCAAAATTGAAGAGCCATCAGCTTATGGCTTACACCGGTGCCATGAAAAATCTTTTTGGGCTGGTAATTGGACTTGAAAAATCACAGACCCACTACAGATTCCCTAACAAGAGTGATTTTGCTTCTTACATTACAGATTTAAATATTGCCGCAAACCCTCAGTATGCAATTATGGACGCTATAGTTGGAATGGAGGGACCTGGAGGCCCGGGCGGTGGTGATCCTATTCACCTGGGATTTATTGCCGCTTCTGATAACATTCTGGCTTTAGACTGGAAATGTTCTTCTCTGGTTGGTTACAATCCTCATGAAATTACAAATCTGGAAGATGCCTTAAAACGCGGAATCTGGCTTAAATCTGAAAAAGACATTCAGGTTGTAGGAGAAGATGAAGAAAACTGCCGTTCAAGGAACTTCAAAATTGTAAAAGACCCTTCACCAACGCTGCAGAAAATGATGCCACCTATTGTGAATGTTCTGGCAACTTATTTCTTTGTAAAAACGCCTCATTTTAACAGCAAAAAATGCGTAAAGTGCGGAAAGTGTATGCAGATCTGCCCTCCAAAAGTTATCCAGATGAAAGGCGAAAACGGAACAGCGACATTAACGGATAAAAAGAAGTGCCAGCATTGTTTTTGTTGCCATGAAATATGTCCAAATTCAGCAATCAAACTGCGCAAATTTTAGATTATTCTTCAAAAACATTTTTTTAAACGCTTCATGGCAACTCCAGCCGTTTTACTGGTAAATGCTAAACAAACCCGCTGTCGCAGCTTTGTTTTTAACGCATTTGCTATGTTAGGCATGCCATGAAATCTGTCCGCACAATGCAATTAAACTTCGCAGGTTTTAAGTAGCTAGATTTTCATTCTATAAAAATAGACTTTTTGACTTTTTTCATTTTTTTGCCTGCATTATTATATATGCTTAGTTAATTATGTCTAAAACTTATATTTTATCGGGGTTTAAAATGAAAAAGACTTTAGACTGGAAAGAGTACGAAAAAAAAGCTATTCAAGCTATTGCAGAAGGATGTGTTCTTTTAAAGAATGACAACAATGCACTGCCTTTACAAAAAGGTGCAAAAGTTTCTGTTTTTGGGCGCATCCAATCATCATATTATAAAAGTGGAACTGGTTCTGGAGGAATGGTAAACGTTTCAAAAGTTTACAACATTGTAGAAGGACTGGAAGAATCAGGATTTGTATCCATCAACAAAAATCTTCAGGAAATTTATTCTAAATGGGAAGAAGAAAATCCTTATGACGAAGGAATTGGCTGGGGACATGAACGATGGAGTCAGGATGAAATGCCTCTGACCGAACAGATTGTAGAAACAGCCGCCGCAGAAAGCGATCTTGCCCTTATCATAATTGGTCGTACAGCAGGTGAAGACAAAGACAACAAAAATGAAGAAGGGGCTTACAAACTTACAGCAGCCGAAAATGATATGCTTGCCAAAGTAAGAAAGGGCTTCAAAACTGTCATTGTACTTTTGAATGTTGGAAACATAATTGATATGTCTTTTGTTGAAAAATACAATCCGGATGCAGTTATGTATGTATGGCAGGGAGGAATGCTTGGAGGATTGGGAACAGCTCAGGTTCTTACCGGAAAAGTTTCTCCATGCGGAAAACTGACTGACACCATTGCAAAAGACATTTCTGATTATCCATCTGACAAAAACTTTGGAAATCCTGAAAAAAATGTTTATCAGGAAGATATTTTTGTCGGCTATCGTTATTTTGAAACTTTTGCAAAAGATAAAGTTCTCTATCCATTTGGATTTGGACTTTCTTACACCACCTTCGAACTTTCTGCCCTTCATTCAGAAAACAACTGTGAAAATCAAAATTTATTAATCGACATAAAAGTTGAAAACACCGGTTGTACTGAAGGAAAAGAAGTTGTTCAGATTTACATTGAAGCACCAAACGGAAAACTGGGAAAAGCTTCAAGAGTTCTGTGTGCTTTCGATAAAACATCAAGCTTAAAAGCAAACGAGACTGAAAATCTTTCTTTCAAAATCCCATATTATTCTTTTGCATCTTATGATGATTCTGGAGTATGCGGTCATAAATCTGCATGGATTCTTGAAGAAGGAACATATTCTGTATATGCAGGAAGCGATGTTCGTTCTGCAAAGAAGTTAATGGACTTTAAGCTGGATGAACTTTTAATCCTCCGCCAGAGTGAAGAAGCCCTGGCTCCTGTAGAAAGTTTTGAACGTTTCCACAACAAGGGAAATGCAGAACTGGTTTATGAACCAGTACCTTTAAGAAGCAAAACAATGGCAAGCCGTCGTGCAGAAAGAATTCCAACTGAAATTCCATCAAATTATAATTCAAACTACAAACTGGAAGATGTAATTTCTGGAAAATGCAGCATTGAAAACTTTGTAGCTCAATTTACCGACGAAGATTTAGCCTGCATAGTACGCGGAGAAGGAATGGGCTCAAGTCTTGTTACTCCGGGAACAGCATCTGCTTATGGTGGAGTTTCACCACGCCTCAGAGAAAAATTCGGAATTGCAGCTGTTTGTTGTGATGACGGTCCTTCTGGAATGAGAATTGACTCCGGAATGAAAGCCTTTTCTCTTCCAAACGGAACTTCCCTCGCCTGCACATTTAACCGAAAACTGGTGGAAGAACTTTACACCTTTACCGGAATGGAAATGAAAACTAACAAGGTTGATAACCTGCTTGGACCTGGAATGAACATTCACAGACATCCTCTAAACGGCCGAAACTTTGAATATTTTTCAGAAGACCCATACCTTACAGGAGAAATAGGAAAATCTGTTCTCAAAGGACTTCAGTCAGAAGGCGTTACAGGAACTATCAAACACTTCTGCGGAAACAATCAGGAAACAAATCGCCGTGCTCACAATTCTGTTATTTCTGAAAGAGCCCTGCGTGAAATCTATCTAAAAGGATTCGAAATTGCTGTAAAAGCTAATGCAGATTCTGTCATGACTACATACGGAATGGTCAACGGAGTTTATACTGCCGGCGCTTATGATTTGAACACAACAATTCTGAGAAAAGACTGGGGCTTCAACGGTATTGTTATGACAGACTGGTGGGCTACTATCAGCGAAGAAAACCTTCCGGAAAATCAGCATAACTTTGCAGGAATGATAAAAGCACAGAACGACCTTTATATGTGCTGTTCTTCGGGTGCAGAAAACAAGGATGGTGATAACACTCTCGAAGCCTTAAAAGACGGCCGCCTTACAAAAGCAGAACTTCAGCGAAGTGCAATAAATATCTGCTGCCAGGTAGCAAAAACCGAAGCTATGAAACGCCTTCTTGGAACTGCAGATACAATTGAAATTCTGAACCGTCCAAAAAATCCTGATGATATAAACATGGATGACATAGAATTTGTAGTTTTAAGCAAAGATAAAGAACTTGAACTCGATATGACTTACCAGGAATCTAAGGCAAATACAAATTACACCCTGGCATTCGATGTTTCAGATTTAGGAACTTATGAAATTTCAATTACAGGAAGTTCGAACCTTGGTGAACTTGCTCAGATTCCTCTTACAATTTTCTTCCAGGGCTTCCCGGTTGCAAGTTTTACCTTTAACGGAACTGGCGGAAAAGATGTTACAATAACTAAAAAAATGGTCTTCCCAACAAGGTTCTGTGTAAGCAGACTTTACGTTGCTTCAAACGGTTTAAACTTAAAATCAGTTAAGCTTAAATACCTGAATGACCATGCAAGCTTTGCAGATTTAGGATTGTAATTTCAGCAAAAATACGTCGAATCAAGGCACGCTCACGCTTAAAGCCTTGACTTCGCCGTTTTTAGGTTTTTTAAGCACTTTTTGCGAAGCAAAAATGCGTAAATATTACGTCGAGTCAAGGCACGCGTACGCTTAAAGCCTTGACTTCGCCGTTTTTAGGGTTTGTAATAAACCCTAAATCCATCTCATCGAATCAATTAAACTGATTGTCGAAGAACGTTTTCCTTCTGTTTCAAAAATAATAATTTCATTTTTTCCAGAATGCAGCAAAGGCCCCGGAATATAAAGACTTAACTGAGGTCCAATTTCCCAGAATCGCCCGATATTAAATCCGTTCACCCAGACACAGCCTTTTCCCCAGCCTGCAAAATCAAGGAAAGTATCACAATAAACATTTTCAGCAAGGTCTAAATCAAACTCAAACTTAAAAAATGCAGGATTAGAACCAGTCTTTTCTTTCCATACAGCCTTATCTTCCAGAAGTTTCATCTGTTCTTCATCAAGCGGCAGATTAAAAATTTCCCAGTTATAATGTCCATGTGTATTTACAAGAACCTCTTCACTAATTCCTTTTTTCTGGTCTTCCAGTTTATGACCAAAATTTACACGTCCCATATTTTCAACCAGAAAATCCAGTCTTGCCCCCTCTTTTGAATTCAATTTCCAGGTTTTACCTTCTTTAAAAGTTAGAGGCCAGTGTCCAGACTGTTCACTGCAAATTTCCTTATCAAATGCGGTAAAGACTTTTTTTTCATCACTGAAAGCCAGAACTCTATCCACACATTTTTTAAATACAAGGGATGATGCTGACACATCAGATTTCATAAAAGAACGGTACAAAATATAACCGGTAGACTGACCTGCCTCTTCCATTGAAAGAGGAACAACCGACTTTTTCGCAACAGAAATTTTTTCAAGATTTTCAAAAAGATCTGCACAAGATGACCACTTTATCTTTCCGAAACTCTTTTTTTCAATTCTGGTGGAAAAATTTACATCAGAAACTGCCGAATCTCCAAGATTTTTCTTTATTATTTCACGGAAGACCTGATATTTTTTAGTCATCTGTCCATCTTCAGACAAAGGGGCATCATAATCATAAGAAGTGGTATCTGGGGTGAGTTTTCCATAATAATTTGAGCCGTTCATAAAGCCAAAATTAGTACCACCATGGAACATATAAATATTGATATTATGACCATTCTTTATTACATAATCATAATCAAGTTTATTTATTGTGAGTTTGGAACTCTTTTTCTTTTTATTTCCCCAGGCATCAAACCAGCCAGCCCAGAATTCCATGTTCATAAGAGGCTTGTTTTCAGGCATCATTTTTTTCATCTGACTGAACTGCCACTGACAGGCTGATCCAAAATTTCCTGTCGGCAAAACTCCATCCACCTGACCTGCGGTAAAAACATCTTTTGACCATGGTCCATCAGAAGTAACAAAAGGAACTGTAATTCCATTATCTATCATCAGTTTTTCAATATATTCCAGATAAGCAGTATCATCCCCATAATAACCGTACTCATTTTCAATCTGCATAAGGATGATTTTTCCACCATTGTCAATTTGATACGGAACCAGTTTTGGAATTAATACATCATAAAAATCTTTTACATGCTTAAGATAAGGTTCATAAGAACAGCGGAGTTTCATTCCAGGTTCAGCAAGCAGCCAGGCAGGCAATCCACCCCATTCCCATTCTGCACAAATGTATGGAGATGGACGAATGATGATATATAGTCCAAGTTCCTGGGCAATTTCAATAAATTTGAATACGTTATGAATGCCCTCCCAATTGTAAGAACCTTTTTTCTCCTCGTGAAAATTCCATGGAATATAAGTTTCTACAGTATTACAACCCATATTCTTTAACTTTTCCAGACGGTCCCGCCAATATTCAGGAACTACACGAAAATAATGGATTGAGCCCGAAATGATTTGAAGGGGCTGTTCATCAATATAAAATTTCTCTTTAATTTGGCATCTGCTCATGGGAACTCCTATTGATAGTAATACTATCACACCCTGCTAATTTTGCAAACAAATAAATGTTAAATAAAAAAGACTGTCCTCAGGAATCAAATCCTTACTGACAGTCCTTCATCTTCTGTTGTTAATTTCTTGTAAGATTACTCAGGTATAAATTTGTCCTTGCCAGCACCGCATTCAGGACATTTGTATGTAGCTGGGACATCACTCCATGCAGTTCCAGGAGCTACATTGTTTTTAGCATCTCCTTCATCTTTATCATAAACGTGTCCACAATTATCACATTGCATTCTTTCTACCATGATTCACCTCGCCGTCTTAAAATTTAAAATTATTATATCACGTAAAAACCAAATAACAACTAAAAATTTACTCTATAAAGAAAAATTAATCCTGACGCATAGAAGCAAAAGGATCCACAGTTCTATACATTTCACGGAGTTTTGGTTTTTCAATTTTTCCAGTTGCATTTCTTGGAACTGACGCAAAAATGATTTTTTTAGGTCTCTTATATTTTGGCAATTCCATACAAAACTGATTTACATCATCTTCCGAACAGGAAACCCCTGGTTTTAATTCAATGATTGCAGCGGCAATTTCACCAAGTCTCTGATCAGCAAGCCCTATGACAGCAACATCTTTAATCTGAGGCATTTTGCTAAGGAAGTCTTCAATCTGAACAGGATAAAGGTTTTCACCACCGGTAATAATTACATCCTTTTTACGGTCTACCAGATAAATAAATCCATCTGAATCCTGCATAGCCATATCACCGGTGTAAAGCCAGCCTTCCTTATCAAGAACTTCTGCAGTTGCGTCAGGATTTTTATAGTACTCAACCATAACGCCTGGTCCTCTTACAGCAAGTTCTCCAACATCACCCTTTTTTACATCCTGATGTTTTTCATCAACAATACGAACTTCCCAGCCATAACCTGGAATACCAATTGCACCAATTTTATTGTCATGACCAACACCAAGGTGAACACAACCAGGTCCAATAGATTCAGAAAGTCCATAGTTTGTATCATAATCGTGATGAGGGAAGTACTTTTTCCAGTCTTCAATAAGTTTCTTTGGAACAGGCTGAGCACCAATATGCATTAAACGCCACTGATCCAGTTTGTAAGCCTTCAAATCTACATCACCACGTTCAATTGCCACCAGAATATCCTGAGCCCAAGGTACAAGCAGCCAGACGATAGTACATTTTTCATCACTAACTGCCTTAAGAATGATTTCAGGTTTTGTTCCGCGGAGTAAAACAGCCTTTCCACCACTAATTAAAGAACCAAACCAGTGCATTTTAGCTCCAGTATGATAAAGAGGTGGAATACACAAGAATACATCATCCTTTGTCTGACCATGATGATTTTGTTCTACAGCGGCAGAATGCATCAAAGCCTTATGCTTGTGCAAAATTGCCTTTGGAAAACCAGTTGTTCCAGAAGAAAAATAAATTGCCCCGTAATCTTCATCTGAAATTTCTATATTTGGATTTTCAGAGGAATAATTCATTACAGACATTACATAACTTTCAGAAAAAGATGGCTGCAGACCTTCTCCAACGTAAATTAAAAGGCGGTGAGCCATAATTTTTTCAGAAATTGTTTCCAGACGACCAATAAATTCAGGTCCAAAGAAAAGAACATCAATATCTGCAAGATTAAGACAATATTCAATTTCATCAGAAGCATAGCGGAAGTTTAACGGAACGGCCAAAGCACCTGTCTTTAAAATTCCAAAATAAATTGGAAGCCATTCAAGACAGTTCATCATCAAAATTCCAACTTTATCACCCTTGCGAACTCCACGTTCCAGAAGGAAATGGGCACAGCGGTTAGCCTTTTCGTTAAAAATTCTCCAGCTTATTTCACGACGGTATGGAAGATTAGGTTCCGGCTGAGTTAAATCAAACTCTTTCCAGGTAATACGACGGTTATCTCTAACTTCGGGATTCAATTCGACAAGAGCACAATCGTTTCCAAATTCTACAGCATTACGCTCCAGGTATTTTGTAATAGGCATAAAACATTCCTTAAATTATTTTTGATTTAATCTAAATTATAAGGGCAAATCTGAAATTTTAAAAGTTTAAGCTTGAAGCTTTTTCAAACTTTCGTGATAGTTTCTCCACCACTCAAGTTCTTCTGAATCTGTGTTTGCTTCTGCTGTCTTGAATTCATGATCTATCATATCAATCAAAACTCGAAGCTTTATAACTACCTGAGCAATACAAGGTTCAAAATGAATGCCTGAAGCCATACGGAAAAGTTCAATTGCTTCATCAACCGACATAGGATCTTTATAAAGACGCTGACTAATCAAAGCATCAAGAACATCTGCTGCAGCCATAATTCTGGCAGATAAAGGAATCTCAGTTCCAGCTAAACCTCTTGGATAACCGGTTCCATCCCATTTTTCATGGTGACAGTAACACATATCAACGGCAATTTTATTAAAAGCTCCACCTTCAATCGGAGGTAAAAATCCAAGAAGCTTTTTTCCTTCTGCAGGATGACTCTTCATTATTTCAAATTCTTCAGGAGTAAATTTACCAATTTTATTCAAAACTCCTTCAGGAACGTGGATTTTTCCAATGTCATGGAGGAAGGCAGCTTCTGTCAAAAGATGAATATTTTCATCTGTAAGTTCATCTACATAATAGCCTTCATCCCTTAATTCTTTTGCAATAATTTCAACATACTTTTGAGTATGAATAACATGCCTTCCGGTAAACAAATCATGAGAACCAAGACACTTGGCAACAAACTGAATAATTTTATACTGAGTATCAGTAAGTTCCTGGTTTTTCTTAGCAAGCTCTTTATTTTTTAAATCAAGTTCCTGGTTTTTTTCCTGGAGTTCAGCATTTATTCTGGCAAGTTCGTCAAGTGCATAGTTCAAACGACCTTGAGAACGCACAAGATGTGTAAGAGTAACATTAGACTTTCTGGTAATTTCTGTTGTTATTAAATAAAGGAAAATACCTTCAATAGAAAAACCAATAATACTGCGTATAAAATAAATAGTTCTGCTGTTTACACCTTTAGTAACCAGTTCTGCCCTTGCAGAGCCCATCCAGGTTACACCAATAATAAAAATAAAATTTGCAACATTTGTAACTTTAGTCAGACGTTTATTATAGTAAAGACAGCTCAACATTGGAGCAAATCCATAAGAAAGGTAAAGGCTGATAACGCCAAAGGATCCCATCATACCAACGAATCCTGCAGCAGAAATAATGCCAAAATACATTACAAAAAACTGATACTTACCTTTTCGATTGAAAATATAACAGATAAGAGAAGTAATAAGCCCAAAAAAGAAAAGAGATGCCGATTCAATATGAGGAATGTGCCAGAGTCCAGCAAGGGTGAGGAAAAAAAAGACGAAAGGAACAAATGTTGCACCAATTAAAACTTTTGTAACAGTTCTATTGATTCGAACAATGTTATCTTCAAAAAATTCTTCATCCAAATTAGACAAATTAATCTACCTCACGAAAAAAATTAATAAACTCTACCAGATGAATTGCTCTTCATTATAACATCTTTTTATAAAAAAGAAACGGGAATTTTACCTATTTAAAATTAGAAAAAAAATGCTTTCTTGAATTAATGCACTTTCATCTATATAATTAAGAAATTAAAGACAATCACCCTTGCCGGTGAAAGATGGAGAAAAAATATGGACAAATTAAAAATTTTATTAGCAAAAGGAAGAATTTACGAATCGGTTTATGAGTTATTAAGCGATGTAGGTATCTCAATCCATCTACCCGACAGACAGTATTTCCCAACCACAAACCAGAAAGACCTTGCTTTCCAGGTTGTAAAACCTCAGATCACAAGTATTCTTCTTGCAAACAATAAAGCAGATGTTGGATTCAGTGGTAAAGACTGGGTTTTTGAAAATGATGTAGAAGATGATGTAGTTGAAATTATGGATTTAGGTTTTGACCCTGTACGTATTGTTGCTGCAATTCCAGAAGCCCGCGATTATGACAAACTTCTTAAAGGAAAAGTTACAATTGCAACTGAATATCAGAATTTAAGCCGCAAATGGGTAGAAACAAAGAAAATTGATGGAAAAATCTTCCGCACCTGGGGAACTTCAGAAGGATTTGTTCAGGACACAGATGATTCAATTGCTCAGATTTTAATTGATAATACATCAACAGGTTCTTCATTAAAAGCAAACAGACTTAAGATTGTTGATACTTTGATGGAATCTTCAACAAGAATGTATGCTTCAAAAGAAGCAATGAACGATCCAGAAAAGAAACAGAAAATCATGGAATTGAAAATGCTTTTTGAAACAGTTTTGAATGCCCGCGACAGAGTTATGCTTGAAATGAACTGTGCAGAAAAAGATTTCGACAACTTAATCAAAGCAATTCCAAGTATGAAGAGTCCAACAGTTTCACCACTTTTTGGTGGAAACGGATATGCGGTAAAAACTGCTGTAAAAAAATCAGAAGTACCAACACTTCTTCCAAAACTCCAGAGTCTTGGTGCAACAGATATCGTAGAATACGAATTGCGTAAAGTAATGCTGTAAGAGGAGAAACTCATGAGAACTGCAACTGTAAAAAGAACAACTGGCGAAACTCAGATTGAACTTACCCTCAATCTTGATGGAAGTGGAAAATGTAATGTTGAAAATCCAATTGGATTTTTTGATCATATGCTTAAATCTTTCTGTAAACACGGGCTTTTTGATCTTTCCGGAACTATCAAGGGCGACCTTGAAGTTGACCAGCACCACACAATCGAAGATACAGGAATTGTACTTGGACAGTGCTTTCAGAAAGCTTTAGGTGATTGCGCTGGCATTTACAGAAGCGGTTTCTTTATCTACCCTATGGACGAAACTCTTGTTCAGGCTGCAGTTGATTTTGGTGGAAGACCTTACCTGGTTTGTAATGCAAATCTTGCCGGTATGCCATTAATTTCTGTAAGTGGTGGAAAAGAAGCTTCTTTCCAGACAGACTGCTTTGAAGATTTCTGGCAGGGCTTTACATCAAATGCTTTGTGCAATCTTCATATTGATGTTATCCGTGGCAGAAGTGACCACCACAAAATTGAAGGAGCCTTTAAAGCTGTTTCAAGAGCAATCAGAAATGCTGTAGAAATTGATCCTCGCCGCAATGGAGCAATTCCAAGCACAAAAGGTGTTTTAGTATGAAAATAGTTGTCTTTGGAGATTCCGTTCTAAAAGGTGTGATTACAACTCCAGAAACAACCAGTTTATTTGATGTAACAGAGAATGATTCTCTGACACTTGCTCAAAAAAAACTGGGTTTTGAACTGGATAACCGCTCAATTTATGGAAATATCATCTCCAAAGGACAAAGTAAATTTAATAAATGGCTGGAAAAAGGCGGAAGTGCCGATATCTGCATTATTGAATTTGGTGATAACGATAGTGATTACGACTGGTCCCCGATAAGTCAGAATCCTGGTGAAACTTTCGAGAAAAAAACACCACTGGAAGACTATACCAGAATTCTGAATGAAATGGTTCAAGCCTGTAAAGCCCATAATATTCTTCCGCTTCTGGCAACAGCTCCTGCTCTTATTCCAGAAAGATGGATTAACACAATCTCTAAAGACTTAAACAAAGAAAATATCCTTAAATTTCTGAACAATGATATAAATCGCTTATCTAAAAATCAGGAAGAATATTTCAACTGCATGCTTAAATATGCAAAAGAAAATGATATTATCTGCATTGATTTTAGAAGCGAACTCTTAAAACAAAACAATTATAATGATTTAATCTGTCTGGATGGCATACATCCTAATGAAAAAGGATACGAACTTATGTCACAAATCTGGATAGAAAAATTATCAGCACTTTCTTTAAATAAATAGGAACAAAAATGGACGAAATAGTAATTTATACAGACGGCGGCTGCAGCGGTAATCCAGGCCCTGGAGGATGGGGAATTGTTGTTATTGCCGATGGTGTTGCAAAACAACTTTCTGGTGGAGAAGCACAAACTACAAATAACAGAATGGAATTAACCGCCGCAATAACAGCCCTTCAAGTTATTCACAACACACCTGGTTTTGCCCAGAGGCCTGTAAAAATCAACATAGACAGTCAGTACGTAAAAAACGGAATTACCACCTGGATAAAAGGCTGGAAAGCAAAAGGATGGAAAACAGCAGATAAAAAGCCTGTAAAAAATCAGGATTTATGGACACAGCTGGATGCCTTAAACGAAGGATTAAAGGTGAACTGGAACTGGGTGAAAGGTCACGCAGGAATTGAATATAATGAAATTTGTGACCAGTTATGCAAAGAAGAAATGAACAAATTTAAATAATTTTTTGTTTTATATTTCCTAAAATCGTTAAAGTCGGACCATTAATATAATGTGAAAAATTTATTCAAACTTATATTAATCAGCCCGATTTTTTTATGTCTTTTTCTTTCCTGTCAGCAGGCCTTCTCTCACACGGAAGAAACTATCACCCTTGAACTTCCAGACTGGCCGCCAGAAACTGAAGATGCGTCTTTATCGCAAAACTATCCTGAACTGTCCCGCTGGAAAATTCAGATAAACACCTGTTCTGAAATTAAAACTTTCTGGCTTACGCCACAGGACAAAGTCATTTCGTTTACAATAAGTAAAAATCAACCTGCCAGTCTTACTGCCCTGCCCATTACTTTCCTGGCAGACGGTAATGAAAGTGCCTATTTTTACCCGGCAGGTTTTGTTTATCCATCCTCCTTTGACAGCAAAACAAATTCCAGAATTCGCTGGGAAGAAGGCTATCTTGCAGATTTAATTCATAAAATAATAGCGGGAAAAACAGAAACTGGTGTTTCAACTTCAAGGCTGCAAAAATTTATGTTTTCTTTCAACTGGAAAAAAGCCCAGGAAAATATAGACAGCAGGATTGAATCAAGTCTTTCTGACAGTCTGACAGCCTGCTACAACCCCTGGCTGATTGATACTGCAAATCTTTTGGATAATCTTTGTTACGGAAGTTTTAAAGTCAGCCTTTTAAATATCACAAGTGCCTTCACCTATAATCTGGACACACTTTTTCCATTGCAGGACCTTACACCCCTGTCAGCTTTTATTCCGGAAAATCAGAAACTTTCTGAAAAAGGACTTATAGTTATAAAGAAGGCCTGCCCTACCCTGATCGGAGACGGAAAAGAAAAAGGACTTGTTTTCGTCTGCAATTCAGCAAAAAATCTTTCACGAGAGTATATTTATATGCCGATATATTGTGAAGATTATGAAAAAATTTACCCGTTTTAGCTTTTATTTTATTGTAACACTATCATTTTTCTCATTATTTACTCTGAATTCCTGCGGTAAAAACAAGAACAAACAGGAAGCAACAAAAGACACTCAGGAAATTCAGCCTGTAGAAATTAAGAAAAATCATAACTGGTATTATTTTACAAATCAGACTTATAAACAGATTGATAAAGTACAAAACACACCACCCCAGCCTTTTCTGCCATGGACAGAAGCAGTTCGTATTTCTTCTGCAAATACAAAAAGTGATTCTGAAGCAAAAGTGAATACAGCCTTCGCAATTGTGAACAGACTGGGGCTTCTCTGTCTGGAAGAGGATAAAATTTCAATTGCAAAAGATTTAACTCTTTTTGAAAATCGAACTGCAGGAAATCTGGTTTTTCTGAATAACACACCGATTTTTTCTGTATACAAAAGTTCCTTCTTCAACGATACAATTACAGACCCGGATTATAAAAAACATTCTGAAAATCATCTTTTCCTCGTTCAGTTTGATGATACTGCAAAAATTTCTTACCCCATAATTAACTGCAACAATCTCTGCCAGATTCCAAATTCAGAAGTTACAGATTTTACCTGGGATGGACTGAACTTCTGGTGCAGCGTAAAATCAATCACCGACACAAAAAATACCTTCTCTTATCTGAAGTTTAAATCAACAAGTCCTCTGCTTTCTCTTTCTCCTGCCAGCTCAAAAGAAAGTCTGGTTATTGAAGAGATTGATGTGGATTCTTACCGTGCAAAAAAAGAACTGCTTCCATATTCAAATGCTCCTGAAAGAATAAAAAGCCTGCTTAAAGGATTTTCTTCCACCCTTCCATTTAGTATCGAAGTAAAATCGGCAGGAGGAACTTCGCCCCGAACCTATCAGAATCAGATTGCAAATTCTACACAGAAGGAACTGCAGGCTAAAGCAATCATTTCACAAAGCTGGTCTGCGGCCCTTTTTGAAGATGGAACTTTGTACCTGGAAGGGGCATTGCCTGGAAAACACATTTTACGCGGTGGAAAGGCAATTGCCATAAGACTTCCAAAATTGCCTGAAAACTTTGTATATTCAGATTTTGTAATTTCCGGAACAACTTTATATGCGGCCTGGGAAGAATCAGTTTTCTATAAAACTGGACGCACAGGCTTTCTGGAAGTAAACTTAGACAAAACCCTTTACAGCAAATTACTGTAAATTAAAGATAAAGGTCAGATTTTTTGAAAAAGATTATTTTTTTTGTAACACTTTTTATATTCTCAATGACAGCATTTGCACAGGAAAGTGAAAACATAAAATTTCTTGGAAATAAATTTACAAAACCACAGAACTTTTCTGAATTTATCAATCTCTTAGACTTTGAAATTGAAGCAGGGCCTGGCATGTACATAAATACCGAATCAAAAACAGTCAGTGCACCATCTCCCATTATTTACCCGGTTACAATGGGCTTTCTCTGGCCAAATAATACTTTTCTGGCAGTTCAGCCAAGCATGTCTTTTTTTATGATGAACCACCTCTGGTATAACAATAAAGCCCTGCCAGCAGAAATTGAAAACAGAACCTCAACAACGCTTTCCTTTATGTTTACACTTCCAGCAGTAATTTCAATCTACATGGGAAAAACACGTCTACAGCTTATGCCTGGAATTTCAATTCTGACTCGTTTTGCTTTTCTGGCAAATAATATAAATGCTGATGATTCAGGCTTTTCCGGTTCTGCCACATCTGATATTGCAAATATAAACGGCTGGTTCTGGAACAATGCAAGATTTTTTTATTTAAGTTCCGGCATTTCTTTTTTGTACAATATTTACAATGATATAAAAATTGGACCTGAAATTAATCTTCACATACCACTTGTACCGCTTGTAACTGGCGAAGGTCTACAAGGTACAATCATCTCAATCGGGATGAAAATCTCTTTATAATATGTTATATTTCTTCAGATAATTAAAAATGTAATTCATCTGGAGGCATCATGAAAAATCTTAAAGACTTAAACTATGGTATTGTTGGACTTGGAATAATGGGCGGATCAATAGCAAAAGCAATCCGCCAGCACATTTTGAGCCAGATTGAGTCTACAGGAAAGATTTATGCCTGCAATCGAAGTACAGCAAGTCTTTCAATGGCTCTTTCAGAAGGAGTTGTTGATTATACCTATACAAGTGATAAAGTCAGCGAAATGATTCCCCACTGCGATATCATCTATGTTTGTTTATATCCTCATGCAACCCTGGATTTCCTCCTTGAACATAAAGATAAATTTAAAAGCGGTGCGATTGTAACTGATATTTCCGGCGTAAAAGGCATTTTTGAAAAATCACTTCCAGGCATTCTAAGACCAGATATAGATTTTATTATCGGGCATCCAATGGCAGGTGGTGAAAAAGAAGGTTATGCCAACTCTGATGCAAAATTCTTTATCAATCACAATTATATTCTTTGTCCACAGTCTTTTAATAAGCCTGAAAATCTGGAATTGATGCGTGATTTTGTTACAGCAATTGGATTTACCAGAATTACAGAAACAGACTGCGATACTCATGATTATAAAATCGGATTTACATCCCAGCTTTGTCACGTAATTGCAAGTGCCCTGGTAGAAAGTGCTCAGGATCCAGAGATTACAGCATTTGGTGGTGGTTCTTTTGAAGACCTGACAAGAATTGCAATGATAAATGCTCCTTTATGGACGGAACTTTTCATCAGCAATAAAGAAAAACTTACAGAACACATTGAAAACTTCCAGAAAAAAATGGAAGAATTCAAAAACGATATTCTGAATGAAGATTCTGATGCCCTGAAAGCCCTGCTAGAAGATACCCGCGAAAAAAGAATGCGAATGGGTTCAATCAGAACTATAAAAAAGAACTAATCCTCATAAATTTTTCTTGCTATATTAAAAAAATACTATATACTTACTCTATCACGTGATAGTAACACTATCAGACCAATCTTATTATTCAAGGATTTTTTATGAACCTGAAAAAACTTTTTCTTGCTGTTTCAACAGTTCTTTTAATTGTATCAGCCATCACCGCTGATGAAGAAGTCAAATCTGAATCTCCATGGAAATTCTCAATTGCAACAGATTTTGCATTCTATCCTAAGTCAGATTATGTAAGCGGAGCAGACCATTTTGCCCCCCTGACTGGTCCATACAGCGGGCTGGAAGGTCGTGTTACCGGCAATGCAGCTTACACAATTCCAACACCACTTGGAGAACACTGGCTTTTATCATCTGCTAACATCGGACTTAAGGGAAGTTTTGAACTTTCACCAGTTTCTGTAAAACCTGGACTTGAAGTAAATTTCACACCACTTCCATTTTTAGTTTTTGCCGCTGGTGCACAGGCCGGAACAGGGTGGACTTTAGCAGGCCTTCAGGGTATGGCAGCTTTTAACGGCCCTGTAGCAGGAACTTACACCGATTACAAAACATTCCAGGACTGGTTCTTAAAATGGTATGCTCAAGGAACTTTCCAGTTTGATACAGGTGCTATTTTTGCCGGCGACTGGACTCACTTCCAGATTATGTACACATATCAGATTTACTACGAAAGACTTACTTCTGCAGCAGACGGTTCTATATGGATGTGGCAGTGTTCTGGCAACAAGGTGAACGGTTACAAAGAATATCAGAACCTTGTTTTAGCGTATGCAATGCCTTTAGTTCTTAGCCGTATTGGAGTTCTTACAGAAATAGATGGTCCTTATCAGGATCAGGTTTATACAAATCCTTACTACAAAGGCTCATTCAAAACTGTAAGCATAAGCCCAATGGCACAGCTCACTTTTGGACAGCATGACGTACTTACAATTCTTGCAGGTTTTTCAAGTCGCCGCAGTTTTACACAAGCCCACACAAAATCAACAGAAGAAACTGCACTTACTTACGCAGGCCGCGAATGGTTCTTCAACAGAATTGCTTTGAGCTGGACACATAGTTTCTAATTAAAAGATTGAAGGTGCTTTCCGCGAGGTCTGCATCTTTATTTTTTACATTTGCTGATAAAGCCATAAACCACAAAGCTTAAAACTGCACTTAAGGCCTTATCTGTGAGATTTGTAATAAGGCCTCCAAGGTATATAGCCAGGCGAAGGTTTCCGATTGCAAGATAAATTGAACGAACGGCCGTATCAATGTTGTCAACTCCGGTATTTGCACCAAAAAGAAAATCTGAAATCAGATTACCCGAAACTGCGTTTGAAATACCGCTCCATAAACCTGCCCATAAAAAGGTTTCCAGAGGAATCAGAAGCTCTTTTTTATTTGTTCCATTCCGACTTCCTGGAAACTCGTTGCTGACATTTTTTGTCTGCAGGTTCAGTCGTTTTTTGTAATTCCAGAAAGTTATATAAGCCAGAAGAGCAGTAAGCATATGGCAGAGGGTAAAAGGAAGCATGGAGTAATCAAAAAAATACAGTGTTAAATTCGAGATAACTGCACAGGCAAGTCCCCACCAGAGCCCGCATAAGGCAACCACGGAGATTGTTAAAAGGGAATCAAGATACAGGGGAATACTGATATTACGTGCAATAAAAGAACCCAGGCAGTTTACCAAAACAGCAGCAAGGAGAAGCATAAAATTAAAGGCTTCCTTTTTTATGATTTTCTCATTCATTTTCATCATCAAAAACAAACCCCAGTCTTTTAGCAAATTCAATTAAATCAAGACGATCTGAAATATTTAATTTTTGATAAATTATTGACCGCTGATTTATAATCGTTTTTAATTTTTTACCAAGCTCTTTTGCAATTACTTCCGGTTCTTTTTTCTGAGCCAGCATATAAAAAACCTGCTGTTCACTTTTTGTAAGATTTTTATAAAGACTGTAAGTGTCCCCTTTTTCATGTTCATTAACCAGGCTTCCAGCAAGCATTATTTTCATCACCTTAGAAGACACAGCGTTAAAATAATTTCCGCCTTTAGAAATAAGTTCAATTGCCTGCAAAAGTTCAGAAGTTTTTGCATTCTTTGTTACATAGCCCTGAACTCCGGCTTTAAGTGCTTTTTCAATATGCAGGGGATCGGAATACATTGTATAAATAATTACAGGAAGATTTTCTTTTAATTCCCTAAGCTTTTGAGTTGCTAAAAGTCCGTCTTTACCATCCAGATTCAAATCTATAATGGCAAGAGCAATGTCTGAATTATTTTGTAAAACCTCAAGACTTTCTTCTATACTGGCGGCATATATAAAAGAAAGATTTTTATTCTCATTAGAAAGCAAAAAGCCAATTCCGTCGCGAATGCCTTCGTGGTCATCAAGAAAGAGGATTTTTAAGAGTGATTGCAATTGTTGTTCCTCCATTGTTTATAAAATCGACCTGTCCATCCATCTGATTAACCCGGTCACAGATATTTTTTAGCCCCCAGTGTTTTTTGTCTTTATCTGATTTTTGCATGGCGTCCTTAAAATCAAAACCAAGGCCATTATCGCTGATAGAAATATGAAGATTATTTGCAAGGTCTGCAATTTTAATCTGAACAAGAGTTGCCTGGACATGGCGGGCTATATTACTTAAAGCTTCTTTTATGATATGAATAAGCTGAATTTTATAATCTGATCGTATTTTTTCGATATTATCAGAATAAATATATAATTCACTTTTTATATGATAATTATCTTCAAAAGCAAGAAGCGTTTCGCGAATGATATCTGTTAGTCTTTCCTGCAAATCTGTATGAAGAGAATCAATCATGTACCTTACTTCACTCAGAGCCTGATCGGCATATAATTCTGCCTTATCATAATCACCTTTTTGAATCTGAAATTTTACGGCAGCTAAATCCTGGGCAACAGTATCATGAAGATTCCGGCTAAAAGAAATCTGTTCTTCATTTACAGCCTTAAGTCTTTCAAGTTCAGCCTTCTGACTCACTCTTTTATGAATTATGACTGCCATAGCAATTGTTACAAGAATGAGCGAAAAATACAAAAGACTGTCATAGCCTAAAAGATACTCCCTCTGCTGACTCAGAGTAAGTTCGAGCTCACCATTATCAAAACGCTGCAGGGTAAGACGTTTTAAAATTTCAGTACTGGTAAAATTAAAAACCGCAACAAAAATAAGAATATATTCTATCTGAAAAAAAGACTTTTTG
>CAMPAL010000009.1 GCA_946631855.1 uncultured Treponema sp.
AATTCCCACATCATTTTCTTCTGCCTTAAGACAGTTATTCTGACAGCCTGTTACACCAAACTTAAATTTATGTGGTAATTCGCGGCCAAAATATCTTTTATCAAGTTCCTGGGCAATTCTGTAAGAATCGATACAACCTGAAGGACATATTTCGCTCCCCTGACAGGCTGTAACTGTTCGAACACGAGGTCCACAAACCCCAGGTCTAACTCCACCTTTCAGAAGTTCTGCCTTTACTTCTTCAATCTGATCAAAATCTATAAAAGGGATTTCAATTCCCTGACGGCTGGTCATATGTACATAACCTTTGCCATATTTTTCTGCTACTTTTGCAACTGTTGCCAGTCCTTCTGCATTCAGGTGGCCACCTACAACTCCCAGACGAAGAGAAAACTTTCCCTTCTGTTTCTGACGCATAAATCCACCTTTTTTTAATGCTCCGTAATCAATATTTGCCATTTTTTTCGCTCCTGTTTTCCCTTTTATATTTCAATTGCTCTCTTAAAATCTTCAATCAAATCGTCTGCATCTTCTATTCCAACAGAAACACGGATGGTATCATCAAAAACTCCTGCAGAATTCATTTCATCTATTGTGTTATGAAGATAAAGTGTACTTGCAGGATAAATAACCAGAGTTCTTACATCACCAATATTCGAAGCAACCAGTGCTGTTTTCAATGAATTGATGATTTTGAAAGCCCTTTCTTTTGTTCCTGCCCTTAAAGAAATAATTCCTCCACCAAAGCCCTTTAATTCTTTATCTGCCAGAGCTTTATTTTTATTTCCTTCAAGCAAAGGATAATTTACAGAAATTCCTTCAAAACCATTCAAAGCTTCTGCCAGTTTTTTTGCATTACTGCAGATTCTTTCCATTCTTAATCCTAAAGTTTCAAGTCCAACTAAGTTTAAATAGGCATTCAAAGGTGCTAGACAGGCTCCAAAACTTGCCCAGCTGTGTTTTCTCAAACGAACTAAATAAGACAGGTTTCCAAAAAGTTTATAGTCTGATAAAGCAGGAAACTTTTCAAAATCCCACTTAAATTTTCCAGAATCAATAATTACGCCTGAAATGCTGTCAGCTGATCCATTTATATATTTTGAGGAAGAATGAACAACAATATCACAGCCCAAATCAATAGGATTTACCAGATAAGGAGTTGCAGTTGTGTTGTCCACCAGCAGAGGAATGCCTTTTGTATGAACAAAATCTGCAAGTTCCTTTATATCTATAATATCCAGCCCGGGATTTGAAATGGTTTCTGCAAAAACAGCTTTTACTTTTGGACTAATAAGCTTTTCCAGATTTGCAGGACTAAAATCATTAGTATAGATAACTTTTATATCAAACTGCTTTAAAACCGAAAAAAGCTGAATTGTTCCACCGTAAAGACCTGTCGAAGCAATAATTTCATCACCACTGCTCAGAAAGTTTAACAAAGCCAGAGTGATTGCCGACATTCCGGAAGAAGTTGCAACAGCTCCACATCCATGTTCAAGAGCATTAATTCTCTGTTCAAAAGAAGCAACTGTAGGATTTCCTATTCTGGTGTAAGCAAATCCTCCAGCCCTTCCGCTAAAAACTTTTTCCAAAGTTTCCATGTTTTCATATGAAAATGCACTAACCTGGTAGATTGGAGTAATTGTTGCACCGAAGCTCTGGTCTTTTACAAAACCTTTATGCAGAGCATCTGTATTGAATCCCATGGAAACCTCCGTTTTTATTAAAATAACCTATAAGTTTACTAGGTATATGAAATATATAATGTATTACCTATCGGGTCAATAGGAAAATAAAAACAATAATGCGAAATTTATTAAATAAACCTACTTTTTTGATAGGTTTTGCAGAAATTCTATTGACATTAATACCTGTCTCAAGTTATAGTCCAAACATAAACTATTTACCTATCAATTTGGTAGGTTTGAATACAAAAAAGGAGAAATATATATGGCAAGATTATTCACATCAGAATCAGTAACAGAAGGACACCCAGACAAAATAGCAGATCAGATTAGTGACAGCATTCTGGACGCTCTGCTCAAACAGGATCCTTACTCACGCGTAGCAGCAGAAACTACAGTTGCTACAGGATTGGCTTTAGTTGTAGGAGAAATTACAACAAATGCATATGTAGACATCGCAAAGATTGCACGCGAAACAATCCGTGAAATTGGCTATACAAACAACAAAAATGGTTTTGATGCTGATTCTATTGCCGTGCTTACTTCTATTGATGAACAGTCTGCAGATATCGCTCTTGGAGTTGATAAAGCTCTTGAATCAAAAGAATCTAAATCTGGAGAAGATTTTGGAACAGGTGCTGGAGACCAGGGAATTATTTTTGGTTATGCTACAGATGAAACTCCAGAATATCTTCCACCAGCAATTTCGTTTGCCCACCGTTTGACAAAACAGCTCGCAAAAGTCCGTAAAGACGGAACTCTTGATTACCTCCGCCCAGATGGAAAATCTCAGGTAACAGTAGAATTTGACGATGAAGGAAAAGTAAAACGCATTCACACAATTGTAGTTTCTACTCAGCACGCTCCAGAAGTTTCTCTGGAACAGATTCGCAAAGATGTTATTGAAAAAGTTGTAAAACCTGTTATTCCTGCAGAATTACTTGATAAGGACACAATCTACTTTATCAATCCTACAGGACGTTTTGTAATTGGTGGACCACAGGGTGACTCTGGTTTGACTGGCCGTAAAATTATTGTTGATACTTATGGTGGAACAGGCCGTCATGGTGGAGGAGCTTTCTCTGGAAAAGACCCTACAAAAGTTGACCGTTCTGCTGCATATGCTGCCCGCTGGGTTGCAAAAAATCTTGTTGCAGCTGGACTTGCTAAAAAAGCAGAAGTTGAACTGGCATATGCAATTGGTGTTGCAAAACCAGTTTCTATCGCAGTAGATACATTTGGAACAGGAAGTGTAAGCGATGAAAAAATTGTTGAAGTTATTAATAAGGTATTTGATTTACGACCTGCTGCTATTATCAGCGAACTTGATTTACGTCGTCCGATCTACAAGAAAACAGCAGCATACGGCCACTTTGGAAGAAACGACCCTGACTTCACATGGGAAAAGCTCAACAAAGTAGATGAAATCAAGGCCGCACTGAAATAAATAGATTAAAACTTGTATTCCAGAAAGAGTGGGATTTTCCATTGAAAGTTCCACTCTTTTTTATTTGCCTGTTTATACAGTAAATCACAACCTGCAGAAGCCGACCAGTTATTAAAGTTCAACCAGAAACGTGGATATAATTCAAATGTCTGACGGTTGTTATCTGAAACTTCTGAATCCAATCCTGCATAATAAAAGACTTTTGGTCTGAAAGAAAATCCACCAGCCAAAGGTATATCTGTCTGAATGCCAGCATACAAAGGAATCATACTACCATTAACAGAATGTCCGGCTTCTCCTTCTAACACAAATGCGACTGGTCCAAAATTACTTTTCAAATTAATAGAAGCAAAGTGTGATTTTTTTAAATTCGCATTGTTATAATTACTGATATTCTTAAAAGTTGAATTAGCTACATATGGTTCTGCATTAAAAGAAAGACTTAGAGCCAGAGAAAACTTTTTTACAAATCCCTGAAATTTTGGTGTGTAATACAAACTAATGGTGGAAGATAAATCATCTTTATAATTTCCATCAGCCTGCAAAGAACGGTCATATAAAAGGGTGGCACCAGTTTTTGTAGAAATATCAGCAAAATCATAAAGTAAACTGATATTTGCAGCCCAATCTGAAGTGAACTTTACAGAACTTTCAGTAAGAGGAAGTGCGGCCCCAAATTCAAATCCTCCAATCTTACTTTTTACACCAAGTCCTGTTTTTCCCCAGCGACTGGCACCAGTATAAAATTCTCCAAGTCCAAAATAATTCCCAGGAAGATAATAATTGTACAGTTTTCCAGCCGCAATCTCAAAAATCTCACTACCGACAGGACGAACTTTTACATAAGCCTTTTTTAATTCAACTTTTTGCCCCAAATCTGAAGGCTGCTGAGCTGAACTAAGTCTGTAGTAAATTTTTCCACCAGCAGAAGCATAATCATTTCCGGCAGAAACATCGGCAAAAAGATATGCACCGCCAAATTCACTTCCTTCACCACTATTGTTTGACTGAACAAGGGTAGAACCAGCTCCTGCACTGGCAGAAACTTTTACTTCTGCCTGAACAAATGCACTTGTAATCATCACAAAATACAAAAATACAAAAAACTTTTTCATTTTAAGACCTCTTTTTTACTTACAAACTCCATATTTATAAACAGACTCTTCATCCGATACTTTTTTTATTCCAATTCCCATTGCATCACGCAAGCATTCAGAATTTTCCGCAATTTTTTCCGGACTTCCACTTTCAACAAGCCTTCCTTCCTTTAAAAGAAAAACACTGTCGGCGGTGGAAAAACTTTGTGGTAAATCATGACTGGAAAAAATAATCCCCCTGCCCTGTTCTGAAAGTTTTTTCAAAAGTTCCATCACCTCAAGCTGATGTTTTATGTCCATGTAAGTGGCAGGTTCATCCAGCAAAATAAAAGGAGTATTCTGAGCAATCACCATAGCAAGATAAGCCCTCTGCCTTTCTCCACCGCTAATTTCTCCCAAGCCCTTTTCCCGTAAGTTCCACAAATCAGTCAAACGTAAAGCTTCTTCAACAAGTTCCAGATCTTTCTGCCCCAGTATTTTTGAATAACCAAGATAGGGAAAACGCCCATGACAGACCAGAGTGTAAACATCCAGATTTGCAGGAGGCATAAACTGAGGAAGATAACTTACAAAGGCAGCCTTCTTTTTGTGACTCATTTTAGAAGCGTCTTTTCCGCCCAGGAGGACTGTCCCCTCATAATTTTTTATTCCAACCAGAGCCTTAAGCAAGGTTGATTTTCCGCTTCCATTAAGTCCCAGAATTACACTGATTTTTCCTGCTTCAAAGTTCAGAGAATCAATCTGCAAAACATCTTTATTTCCGTATGAAACTTTTAAATCCTTTATCTCAATCATTTTTTTATCCTAATTAAAATCCTTTTTTTCTAAACCGACAGTTTCTTTTTCTTAGAAATCAACATCCAGATAAAGAATGGGCTTCCAAGACAGGAAAGAAAAAGTCCAACCGGAAGTTCATAAGGATAAAACAGAAGACGGGAAATTAAATCGCAAAGCATAAGAAAATCTGAACCAAAAAGAAGGCACAAAATGATATTGGAACGGCACTTATTTTTGCCAGAAAGTCTTATAAAATTTGGAATAATCAGTCCAACAAAACCCAGTAATCCGCAGACACTTACAGCACTTGCGGCCAGAACTCCAGAAAGAAGAATTGCACAAAGTCTGTAAAATCTCACATTCAGTCCAAGGCCGTATGCAACTTCATCACCCAGAGAAAACAAATCAATTCCGTCTGAAAGTAAAAGCAAAATAAAAAGGGCAAGAAGTATCAGAGGAAGGGAAAAAAACAGACAGCCGGTGTTCAGATTTTGAAATCCCCCAAGGCTAAAGGCAACTTTATCTGCCACAATTTCTGGATGCAGGGTGATTAAAATATCAATTCCTGCTGACATCAAAGAAGAAACTGCAACGCCGGCAAGAATCAAAGTGGTTTTAGAAATTCCTGCTTTTTCACTTATAAAATAAACTGTCAGAACCGAAATCAAAGCACCTGTAAAAGCCCCCGCAGTTCGTGCAAAAGTTGAAAAAGGAAAAATTAAACCTGCAAGTAAAACAAAAAGACCTGCTCCAGTATTAACTCCAATAATTCCAGGACTGGCAAGTGTATTATTAAGGGCAGTCTGTAAAATCAAACCAGAAACAGAAAGTGCTGCCCCGCAAAAAACCGCTCCCAAAGTACGAGGCAGACGGATTTTTAACAGAATGATTTTTACACTTGCAGAAATTTCTTCTTTTGAAAAAAGGCCTGCGAACGCTTTTAGTCCGCTTTTAAAAGAAAGTCCTTTTGTTCCTGCAAAAACCGAAAGAAAAAAGAGGATGAAAAATAAAAGCAGTCCACCACCGTAAAGACTTTTCTTACTAAGTTTCATAATCCACCACCTGTAAAATTTGCCACCGTCTGATAGGCTAAAGCCCATCGCTCATTCGGCTTAAAATTAAATAATTCTTTTGGAAGAATATGAACCTTTCCATTTTTTACAGCAGACAAATCTTTCCACGCAGGATGACTCTGATAAGCTTTATAAAAAGAATCTTCTGCATTTTTCTGATTCCCCTGATATACAATAAAAATATAATCGGGGTCAGACGTAACAATTGCTTCAATTCCAATTTCATCAAGACTTAAACTGTCATCCACCACAGGCACTAAACCTAAATCCTGAAAAATTTCATTCGCAAAATGGTCTTTCAGCACCTTATTTTTGGTCCCGGAAATTCTAAGGAAAAGATAAGTTTCGGCAGGGGACAGACCTCTACTTGTGTCAGCTGGGGACAGACCTCGGGTGGTGGACTCCAAAGGGGACAGACCCCTTCTAGTCGATACAATCTTTTCAATATCCTTTTTAACTGCTTCTACATTTTTTTGATACAAATCTTTTCGACCGGTCATACTGGTAAAATCCCGCATAACTTTTTCATAGTCAGAAAAGTTTTTAACATCAACAACATAGACCTGAATCCCAAGACTATTAAGATTCAAATGCAGTTTTTTATGCGAAGGAATATCCTGAGTCAGAAGAACTAAATCTGGATTCAGAGAAATAATTGCTTCAAAAGAGGCGGTATGTGTACTTCCAATACTTACTGCATTTTTACATTCAGGCAGTTCAAGGGCGTCATCTGTAAGACCAGAAAGTTTTCCACCCGCCAGAAGCCACATTTCTGCAAGAGATTTTGAAAGGGCAACCACATTTTTTTCTTTTGCCCATAAACCTGTCCCCAAAAAATTAAAAAGAAGGATAAAAAATAAATTACGGATTAGAGTTTTTGCTTTCACCTAAGTACCTTGCTCTAAATAATTCAAAATGACTCAAAGCAAAAGGATTCTTCACCACCCTAAGACCATTCTCCTCAAGAATCTGGACGAAACTTTTTTTACCAGTTTCATCCTGAATCAGACCAAAAATGTCTTTTTTAACGTGGATACCGGCATTTATGAGCAAAGGATAGACCTGAACAGGCTTTCCTTTACCACCAGTATTTTTTTTGAATTTTTCCTGAACTTTACTTAAATATGAATAAACATTACCTTCACCTGTCAGGCAGGCAACTTCCACATTTAAAAAGCCTTTTGAATGTAAAGATTCTGAAAGTGCTGAATATTCCTTGTTAGCAGAGTTTTCCAAACCATGTCCAACAAGGCAGTATTCATATTCAGAATTGAAACCAAGTTCCTCAATCAGAAAGTCAGCAAAAAGTTCTATTTTACGTGGAGAACCTAAAACAGGAAGCTCCACTTCAATTTTAGAAAAACGTTTCTTGTAAGGAAGAAGTCTTTCTCTTAATCTTTTTGTTTCATAACCATCCGACATTAGAACCGGCTTCACAAGGATTTCATCAACACCTGATGCCAGCAAATTTTCAAGTATATTTTCTAAAGAAAAGTCTCCCTGACTGTTCAGCATTTTGTAATCAACATAAAGACTTTTCATTTCTACTCCAGACTAAACATCTTTTTTTGAGGATAACTTTCTTTCAAGCCATCCCCAAAACTTAAAAGTAATTGCACCCCAGGCTAAAAAAAGAATTATATAAACAATCATAGGAATTGAAGTGTGATAATAATCCGGATCCACAAACTTTTGAAACTCTGGAATATCTGCGTAGTAATATGCACCAGCACCAAAATCAAGTGAATCAACAAGACCAAGCCCATTAATCATGATATAAACAGCTGTTACAATTGTAGCAAGACTAACCAGCGAAATAAAAATCGTCCAAATTATTTTTCCAAAAGATTTTTTCATATAACTCACCTATAAAAGCACCCGGGGTATTTATTAGTTCAATACAGGAATTGGGAAGAACTTACCGCTCAAAGCAATCCATACAACAATGAATGTAAGGATGATATTAAAGAGCTGTCCTACAATGTAAAGAACCAATGGTTTTCCACCCTTAAGCTGTCTTCCAATTTCACGGAAGTTTGTATCCAATCCAATAGATGTAAAAGCCAGAACGAATGCCCAGTTTTTATACTGATCCAGAATTGAGTTGATTGAACTTACAGCGGCAGAACCTGCAAGAGGTTTTACAATGAAAGATGCAACCAAAGATGCAGCAAAGAAACCAAGAATAAACTTTGGAAGTCTGTACCAGATTTCTCCAGCTCCAACTTTCTGATTTGTATTAGCTCCACCATCAACATACTTTGCAAAGAAAACTGCAACAAAGAAAGCTATAAAACCAATTAAAATATTCTGAATTGATTTAACAAGAACTGCTGCTTTCTGAGCTTCTTCACCAAGTGCTGTTCCTGCAACAGTTACCGCACCAGTTGAATCTACAGTACCACCAATCAAAGCACCACCAATAAGCTGACTAACTCCAAGAGCCTTAAGAATAAGTGGCTCAAAAACCATCATTAAAACTGTAAAGATAATTGAAATTGAAACTGCCAGGGACAGATCTGTCTTTTTTGCCTTTGCAGCGGCACCAGTTGCAATTGCGGCAGAAGTACCACAAACTGATGTAGCAGTAGCAACTGTAATTACAAAAGGTTTATTGTCAATTTTAAGAACACGTGTCCCAAAGAACCACATAAAAATGATTACTACAGGAGTAACAAGCCAGGCTATTGCAAGTCCGTATGGTCCAAACTTAATGATATTACTGAACAAAACAGAAAAGCCCATTATTACAAGTCCTGCCTTGATGTAATATTCTGTCTGAACCGCAGGTTTAAGCCAGTCTGGAGTTCCAACAGTATTTGAAACTAAAAGTCCAACAATAAGAGCAAAGAAAGCCCATTCAAGATAACGATTAAAAGTAAATTCTGCAGAAATAAGACGAACCAGAACTGCAAGAACAAAAAGTACAACATATGCAGGAATATACTTTTTCAAACTTTCGCCTTTAAGTTTTGCACCAAGACTGAACAAACCTGCTGTTACCAGAAATGTTCTCAAAAGAGCAAACCAGAAAGATGATTTTGCAAGCTGACTTCCAAGAGTTGCAGAAGCTCCCGGACCCCATTTACTGAAGTTCAAAGCAGAAAAATTAAATCCTGGAACAATTTTTCCTGCTTCATTAGTATGGCCTGTAAAAACCGCAATAGCAGCAATTACAATCACAATAAAACCAATCCACACAGAAAGCCAGTCTTCTTTTTTATATAAATCTGACCAGTGGATTTTTTCTACAGTTACAAGTTCTTCTGACTGTGTAACTTCAACATTCTTATCACTCATCCTAAACTCCTTATAACCTATTATGTTAGTAGGTAATGTTTTTAATTGATTAAGAACATATATTTTATTACCTACTATGTCAATAGGTTATAGGAAATTTATTTATATTTTTTTCGAATTTGCTATTACACCACCGCCCAGTATTACTCCATCCCTGTAAATTACTACAGACTGACCAGGAGTTACCGCATTCTGTTTTTCATTAAAGGTGATTTTCCATGGTTTACCGGTGTAGGCATGATTATCTTCAGGCCCTGGAATATATTCTTCTATCGTTGCAAATGCAGATTTACTTCTCAATCTGATTTTTACACTTGCTTCAAAAACCTGATCTGGTTCAATATTTCCAGGCCAGACAAAATCATCTGCAATAAGATAATCTGAAGCTAAAGAGTTTTTTTCCGCCAGCACAATCTGATTTTTTTCTGCATCAATTTTTGCTACATACAAAGGATTTTTTGACGAAACACCAAGTCCCCTTCGCTGACCAATTGTGTAATGCTCAAGCCCCTTATGTCTTCCAAGAACCCTGCCATTTTCATCAACAAAATCACCAGGGACAGAAGCCTTATCTGCAAAAAGAGCATCAAAATACTGAGAGTCTATAAAATCCTGACTTTCTTTACGTTCTGCAGCTTCCAGCCCTGCCTCTTTTGCAAGTTCAAACACCTGACTTTTACGTAAAGTTGCCAGAGGAAAGCGAACTTTCTCCAAAAGTTCAGAAGGAAGTCTGTAAAGAAAATAAGTCTGATCTTTTGATTCATCATTGGCACAGGCAATCATGCAGGGTCTGTCCCCTGTCCCCCAAAGACCTTCTTTAGGACGCACAATCATTGCGTAATGACCGGTACAAAAATAATCGTATTTTATATCAATCTTTTTTATACCTTCCAGAAGCGCACCAAATTTTATAAAACGATTACAGCGGATACAGGGATTTGGAGTTTTTCCTGCTCTGTATTCATTCTTAAAATACTCCAGAACTTCCTGATTATATTCTTCACTTACATCAATTACGTGATATTCAATATCCCACTGTTTGCAAAACCTTTTACACTCTTCAATATCTTCTTTTTCACCAGGACCATAACATGCATCGTGAAAAGGTTTTTCAGACTGAACTTCCTTTATATGACCATCCCACAAAGACATAGTCACACCAATCACTTTGCAGCCCCTTCTTTTAAGTAAAAGAGCTGTTAAAGTTGAATCCACCCCGCCAGACAAGCCCACAACAACGATAGAACCTTCAGGCGGAAGAGCTAATGCTTCATAAACCATACAAACCTACTTATTTTCTAAACTGACTGTTTCTTTTATAAAGGTGGCAATTTCCCTGATCATTGAAATTCTACGGCCCAAAAGTCCATGCTCAACCGGATACTCAATCAACCTTTGAACAGGCCTTTCTGCTCCTGAAAAAGATGATGACTTCCAGTAAGCCTGCAATTTATCCCACAGAGGAAAAATCATTTCAGAATTTGAACTGACAGAATCAAACTTTGCTGCAAAAATTAAAAGATTTTTCTGACGGACTTTTTCAAATGCATTCGAAAAAGCAAGATTTTGGGAATTCCTGACAATATCATCATAAATTGCATCAATACCATCAGAATTTAAGATACGACCTTCATTTAAAAGTGCTTCGATATATTTTTCCTTACCAAGACGAAGAAAACAGGTTGGATCATAAGGTGCAAGCATGATAATCCCCCTTATAAAATCCAGTTGTTTTCCTGCATTCAAGGCAGAATTTCCACCCATACTATGACCCAGCAAAAAAATCTGGTCGGAATCAACATTGTATTTCGTCAAAAAATCTTCAGAATGTGCATAATTTGCAAGATTTTCAGCATCTTCCACACAATTGGTGATAAGATATTTTCCTTCACTTCCCCAGGCCCCCCTGTGATGAGGAACAATAACTACACATCCAATTCTACAGAGGGCATGCGAAATATCATCATTTCTGGCAGAACCAGGAAACCCATGCAGCATGATTACACAAGGATGTTTTTCTTTTTTTACATTATGAGGCCACATAATTTCGCCATAAATATGACTTCCATCAGAAACAAAATCCAGACTGGAATAATCTGGCAGAGAATTTTCATTCAAATCTAAAGGTTCATCAAAAAGATACTCAAGACTGATATTTGACATGTCGCCTCCTTTCATACAGATTAATTATTAATTTATAAGATTATAACCTAGTAAGTCAATAGGTAATGAAGACGTAAAAAAGATATGCATCTGTAAAGTTCTAATAGTCTTTCTAAAATCCTTTTTTGACTGCTTCTTCCATCACCGATTTTAGTGATGCAGTATAAAAAGTCTGAAGGCATCCTTTGAAAATATCCTTATCTAGATCATTTCCATGCTTTATATACCAGATTATCTGAGAACTCAAAAGATTTGCATAACTGTATCCGACAAAAGATTTAAAATCTTCGGTGTTGGAAATTCCTGCTTCTTTGGAAAAATATTCGATGGTGGATACAACAAAAAACATAAGATCCTTTTCAAAAATATTTTTCAAAGTCTGTTCACCAAGAGATTCATATGCACATTTACAGAGCGGAACATTTTTATCTATGTAGTCGAGAACAAAATCCATAGCCTGAGGCAGACTTGCATTTGCTTTTTTAAAAGATTCACCAATATTCTGAACTTCCAGAGAATAAGTAAAATAAAGCAGATCAAAATTGTTTTCAAAATGATAGTAAAAGGTATTCCTGTTAATATTGCATTCAGAAACAATATCCTGAACGGTGATTTTTGAAAAAGGTCTGTCTTTTATCAGTTTTTTTAAGGCCTCTGCCATCTGTTTTTTTGTTTCTGAAGAATTATCTGCCATAAGTTCATTATTAGACAAAGCTTAAAATTTGTCTATTGTACTTAAACCTGGAATTTATTAAATTCCAAACTAACAAAGACTAAAATCGGAAGTGTGTCATGAAAAAATCTCTACGCTACGGGCTCTTTTTTGCCCTTGTAATTATTTTTGTTTTTTTAACAATTCTCGTAACCCGCAAAAAACCCGTCCAGGCAAAAGAAGATGCTCTCCCTGCCGTCATTATAGAAAAACCTCACACGGGCACCTTAGTCGAATCTGTAACTATTTCAGGCTATGTAGAAGCAAATGCCATGATTCCGGTAGTACCTTTTGTTTCTGGAACAATCACAGAATATCCTGCAAGAGCCGGTGATTACGTAGAAAAAGACACCCTGCTTGCAAAAATTGATGATGAACCTTTCCGTCAGCAGATGCTTCAGGCACAGGCCGCCTACTTTGCAGCAAAAAGTACTTTTGACCGAATTGAAAATCTTTATAAATCAGGTGCAACAACCCAGCAAAATTACGATTCCGCAAAAGCTCAGGCCGATGCTTCAAAAGCTCAGTACGACTTAGCCCGTTTGCAGGTAGACTACACCGAAGTTCGTGCCCCCGTAGACGGAACAATTCTTATTGCAGATCAGGCTGTCGGAGGAATTGGAAATCAAAGTCAGCCGGTTGCAGTTCTTGCAGATTTATCGAATCAGGTTGTAAGACTTAAAGTTCCTGAAAAATATTTTGATCTTTTTAATCTTGAAAGAGAAAATCTTTCTGTAAAAGTAACCCGTCCTGCAGAAAAAAATATGTATGAAGATGCCGTTACAAGTGCAACCATAGAAAATATTGCACCTTATGTTTCTCCAGAAAGCAAAAACTTTACCGTAATTTGTCATTTAGACGAACCTGGAAACCGCTTCCGCCCCGGAATGTTTGTAAAAGTTCAGGTTGCCTATAAAACCTACAATGACGTTCCACTTATCAGCCTTAAGGCCAGAAAAATGGACGGTTCTTTCTATATATATAATGATTCAGACTCCACTGTTACCTTCGTGGGGGGACAGACCCCTCCTGTTGATGAAAATAATTTCATTGTACCGGAAGAATACCGCAACTCATATTTTGTAATGGATGGCCAGAACTTCATTTTTGACGGCCAGAAAGTCCGCGTGTTCAGTGATGTTCTTGAAGAGTATTCCGCAGATAAAGAACAAGGAGACAAATAGGTGAAAGTTTCTGAATTTTCTGTAAAACATCCTGTTGTAATCACCATGATTCTGATTGTCCTTGTTGCTTTCGGATTCTACTCCCTGAGCGGCATGCGAACTGAATTCATGGAAGACATTTCCATGCCTCAAGCCATTGTTTACACCGTATACCCGGGTGCCAGTGCCGAAGACGTTGAAAGTGATATTACTAAAGTCCTGGAAGATTCCTTTGTAACCCTGCCACATTTTAAAGCAATAGACAGTCAGTCTTCCAACTCTTTAAGCTGGATTACAATCACCTATGCCGATGGATACGACCCATACGACCAGCTTACAGAACTTCGAAACCGTATTTCAGAATTAATGGAACAGCTCCCAGATGGAATTTCAGGAGAACCTAGAGCTCTGGTAGGAGGAATGTCCATGGTTCCTATCATCTCTTTTTCTGCATCTGCCGGAAACGATATTGCCCGTTTGACCCAGTATCTGGAGGATGAACTTACACCTCTTTTGACCCAGATTGATGGAGTTTCTCAGGTTTCCATTGAAGGTGGTAAAGAACTTGCTGTAAATATCAAAATAAATGTAGATGCCCTTACATCCCGTGGAATTTCTGTTTCTACAGTTTATCAGGTTTTGAATTATGGAAACGTAAATCTTCCTTTGGGAAATGCAAGTTATCAGGACAGGGCAATTCAGGTTCGCTATGCCGGTGGATTTAATTCCCTCGACGATATTAAAAATCTTCCTGTAGGCCTTGGGGACGGTTCTACCATTATCAGACTTAGTGATGTAGCCGATGTTTCCCTTTCATATCCGGAGGAAAACACTTTTGTTTCAGATGGACGATATCCTCTTACAATTGTAAACGTAACAAAACGTCTGGATGGTGATACAACAAAAATCATCAAAAAAGTAAAAAAAGCCATTGCTGAATGCGAAAAAAATACAAATGGAGCAGTACAATTCCACATCATCAGTGATGACAGCCGCCAGGTAAACGCTTCTCTAAAAGCAGTTATTCAAAGTGGTATTTTAGGTGTAGTTTTTGCCGTTCTAGTTATCCTGCTTTTTATGGCAGACTGGCGTGCAACTTTAACAATCAGTTTATCAATTCCACTTTGTATTTTGTTTAGTCTTATTGGTTTAAGAGTACTAAATATTTCCCTGAACCTTATGACTCTTTCTGGTCTGGTCATTTCTCTTGGTATGGTTGTTGATGGCTCCACCGTTATGCTGGACCAGATTTACCGCTACTACAAAAGGCGTGATCAGGAAACAGGAGAACTGGAATATACTGTAACTCAAAGTATCTACAAAGGCTGGGATGAAGTTTCTGCTTCAATTCTGGCTTCTGCTGCAACAACTATTGTCGTTTTTATTCCAATTGCCATGCTTGGTGGATTAATCGGAAGTGTTTTACACGCTGTTGCCGTTACCATCATCCTTGCAATTTTTTCTTCTTTCCTTGTTGCTGTTGTAATTGTTCCTTATCTTCTCAAAATCTTCCTGTCTGAAAACGGGCCAAAAATCCGTAGCCGGCCAAGAAAATTTGACCAGATTATGGCCAAAATTGAACGAATCTACCGAAAACTGCTCAAAATGGCTATTGAAAACAGAATTTTCGTAATTATTATTGCAGTATTCCTCCTGGTCTTCTCAGGCTTTATTGCCTTACGTCTTGGAATTGCCTTTATTCCATCCACCGACTCAGGCGACTTCTACATTTCAACAGAATTTCCAATGGGAACAGAAAAAGAACAGACTCACGAAAAAATGCAGATTGCCCAGGAACTTTTATATCAGTATGTTCCAGAAATAGACAATGTTGTTATTTATGAAGGCCAGGGTGACTCATCCAACTTCTCTTCTGTTTCTACACCACATTACACTTATACTCACGTAGTTTTAGTTCCTGTTTCTGAACGCAAAAGAGATGTTCATGATATCATGCTGCAGATTCAGGAAATTTGGGCAGCCGTTCTGCCAGACTCAAAAGTTTCAGTTCAGAACGGAGGATTCGACAAACTGGTAGGCTATGTTTCAGATGGTGGAGGATATGGAATCACCCTTATTTCAGAAGATTTGAACGTTCTTTACGAAACTGCTTCCAAAATCAAAAACTTCCTTGAAAACGACCCGGAAGTAGTTACCGCAAAACTCGATACAGATTTTGATACCACCACAATGATTATTGATATGAGCCAGGAATACTTAAGTTCTCTTGGAATTACCAGTTATGAAGCAGGAATTACTTCTGCAATTCTTTTCCAGGGAATGGATTGTGGCCGCTACAAAGATATTGAAAGTGGAAGACGTTACAATCTGAAAATCACCTCTGATATTACAGATAAAAACATTACTTCTGATGATATTTCAAACCTACACATAGTTACTCAAAACGGTCAGGATGTTTCCTTTGCAAATCTTTCTGACATAAAGGTGGAAAAATCCATTTCGCAAATCAATCATTCAGACCGTGCTAAAAAAATTACTGTTACAGCATCTTTAACAGGCGAAGATACAAGTGGAGTTTCGCAGCGTGTAAATCAGTTTATTGCAGACAATCCTTTGCCAAACGGGGTTCATTCAAAAGCTGGTGGAATTATGGCTTTAATTGGAGATATGATTACCCCAATGATTTCGGCCCTGCTGATTGCAGTTTTCCTGGTTTATACAGTTATGGTTATTCAGTTCGAAAAGTTCCGTCAGCCACTTTTAATTATGGTAACAATTCCTTTCTGTTTTATTGGAGTTGTAGGCGGATTACTGATTTTCGGCTCTACCCTGAACCTTCTTTCTCTTCTCGGTTTAATTTCTCTTGCCGGAGTTGTAGTTAACAATGGAATTATTCTGGTGGATTATATCAATCAGTTACGAAAACGCCGCTACCATGTTCTTGCAAAAACAAAAGGATATCAGGATAAAGATGGAGACTGGCATATAGATCTGTCCCCTCAGCAGGCAGACGAACTTCTTAAGTCTTCTGTTCTGGATGGAGCTGCCAGTCGTATCAAACCAATTTTTATCACCACCCTTACAACTCTTCTTGGCGATATTCCAATGGCTGTTGCAAAAGGTGAAGGTTCCGAATTGTACGCTTCTATGGGACAAGCAATCGCTGGTGGACTTTTAACCTCCACCTTAATCACACTCATTTTAATTCCGGTAATTTATTACATAAGTGAAAAAAAACATTCTAAATAGATTTATAGAGAGGTAAAACATGCAAAAACTTATTAAAAAAATCAGCCTGATAATTGGTCTTACAAGCCTTTTCATTCTTACATCCTGCTATTCTGTTTTCAGCGGAGGAACAGGAGGAATTATTGTTGATGCAGAAAGTACTTCCACCCCTAAAGCAGGAATTGCAAATGTAGATATTTATGCCTACACCGATGCAGGAACCCGCGATGCAGATTATAACAACTGGCGGGAAGGAACAACTTTTGCACCTTCTAATTCCTACTATGGACACACAACCACTTCTGCAGACGGAACTTTTACAATCTCTAAAATTGTCTGGAAAGAAACTGCTCCTGACTTTGGCCGCGATGCAGATTTTACAACAATTTATCTCCTGTACTATCACCAGAATTACGGTCTTACAAAAGATGCAACCGTTATTACTTCAGACAGCATGACAGATACAGTTTATGCAGAACTCACAGCTGTCAGAAAAACCACAAATTTGAATATAGAAATTTATGATGTAGCCAATAATTCTCGTTCATCAAACAACATTATGGTAAAAGTTTCAGTTCCTCAGAGTACAGAAACAATTACAGCTTCTCCAAAAATCTATGAACAGACAATTACAGGCTCTGGAACAATCAGCATAAGTTATCCCCGCTGGACAAACGCATCAAACAAAGAAAACAAGATTGAAAATACTCCTGAAGTAACCATTCAATACTACCAGAGCAGCGATGAAATTACCTGGAAGGCCTGTGCAAATGCCAACAACGCCGAAAGAAACTATGCCTTTTTGGCAGACAACGCTTCCATCACCAAAACAATTCAAAACTCAAATTACACAATTCAACTTTACGGAAAATCTACCAGACTTTATGTTCCAACTGTCAATGGAGTTTATTCTTCTGGTTCAGGCAATCTGGACGGTCATGTAATCAAAATGATGGCTAGAGATTCCAGCGGCAACCTTACAATTGACTGTGGAGAAACTTCCACCGTTGCAAATACAATAGGAACAAGCGGAACTCAAACTCATGGAAACTTCAGTGGACTTGGAAATAATGCTTACTGGACCGATACAGAATACACCGGAAAATACTCAACAATTCAGGTTCAATTTTACGTTGATGGAACTGCAACAGGTAGTTTAAGAACTCTTCGCAGTGATCAATCTTCTTACAGCGTAGAACTCTAAAAAGGAAGGTTCCTATGAAAAAAATCCTGAAAAAGGTCTTTCTAGCATCGGCAGTTCTTCTTTTTGCCACAAATCTGGGATTGAGCCAGGAACTTTCCCAGGGGGACAGACCCCTGACAGACCTGAACACAGGGGACAGACCTCTCTCTGAAAATCAAACTTACACCCTCGAAAGCCTGCTTTCCGCAACCCGCCAGAACCATCCTGAAATTTTAAAACTTCAACAGGAATACCAGAGAAGTCTGCTCGATCTGCAAGATGCCTGGTGGTCTCTTGGGCCAACCGTAGACATGCAGATAAGCGGAACTTACATGGTAAATCCACCACTTGATGCTCTGTACATAAATGTTGATGATATTATCAACTCTATTCAATGGAATGGCAGTCGTCCTTCAAGCCGGGGACAGTACGTAAAAGTGTTTGATGGCATGGAAAACACCCTCTACAATTTTCAGATGTCCATGACCCAGCCGGTTTTTACCTGGGGAAAAATCACCAACGCAATAAAACTCTACAAACAGATATCAGAAATCAAACATACACAAATTGTTCAGCAGACTCAACAACTGGAAACTGAATTAAAAACCCGTTTAATCAGCCTTTACTATCTAGACAGAATCCTCAAAATTATTGATGAAGAAGAAACCTACACCAACCGCATGGTCGAAGTAAGCGAAAAAGCAGAAAAAACCGGAATGCTGCTTCATCAGGATCTGGTAGATGCAAAAATTCAGGCTAAAGAACTGGAAATTGCCCGCCAGGATTTAATTGAACAAATAAACAATCAGCTTCTGGAACTGGAAAGAACTTGCGGTCTTACAGGTCTGTCCCCTGAAAATATTTCCTACGATTTTGTACCAGATTTTATTAAAACTTTCGAAGAACTTCTGCAAAATGACCCTGCCAGACTGGAAGAAGAAATTCTTTCTGGAAATCAGACATCTATCAAAATGCTAACTCAAATGCAGGATATAAGTAAAACAGCAGAAAAAATCTCCCGCGGTTACGAAAACTGGAAACCAGATCTGGCCCTGCAAATGACTGGCGGATATTCAGGGTCTCGTTTTCCCCTCTTAGAACCAAACTGGCTTAGAAAAGATGATTATTCTCTGAACATTTCTATTGGCATTAAGACAACAATCTGGGATGGTGGAAAAAAAGTCCGCGATGTTTCCAGAAAAAAGAGTGAAGTTCAGACTGCAGAAATTAATAAAAATGATGCCCGTTCAAACCTTAGCAAAACATTTAATACTCAGTGGAATTCCGCTCAGGTTTGCTCAATGAAAATTGAATATCAGGACTTAAAGATAGAATCTGCAACTTCCAAAATTGCCCAGAAACAACAGATTTATGAATCAGGCTATGGTTCAGAAACAGATCTTCTTTCTGCAAAAATTGAACGATGTAACGCCCAGATTGAAAAAGAAAAACAGGCCCTCTCCCAGGCAGCAGCTTGTCTTACAATCTTTTTTTTACTAAGTAAATAAAATCTGTGTTACAATATCAGTACTTTAAAACCTACGGAGGAATTTATGTTCGAACAGTATAAACTGCCTTATGATTACAATGCTCTTGAACCAGTTATTGATGCATTAACTATGGAAACTCATCATTCCAAGCACCATGCAACTTATACAAAAACCTTCAACGAACTTGCAGAAAAAGCAGGTGTCGCTGACAAATCAGTTGAAGAAATACTTTCAAGCCTGGATAAAATTTCGGATCCAGCTCTCAGAAACGGTATAAAAAACAACGGTGGTGGATTCTACAACCACAATCTGTATTTTTCTACCATGTCACCAAATGGAAAACGAAGCCCTGAAGGAAAACTTGCTGAAAAAATTAATGAAACTTTTGGTTCTTTTGAAGAATTCAAAGAAAAAATTTCGAATCTTGCAGTAACACAGTTTGGTTCCGGCTGGGCCTGGCTTTCTGTTGCAAAAGACGGTTCTTTAGTTTTAAGTCAGAGTGCAAATCAGGATAACCCTATTAGTCTTGGAACTGGTAACACACCAATTTTCTGTATTGATGTATGGGAACATGCCTACTACCTCAAATTCAAGAATCTCCGTGCCGCTTACGTAAAAGAATTATTCAACGTAATCGACTGGAACAAAGTTTCAGAACTCTATAATTCTGCCCTTTCAAAATAACAAGACCCTCAAACTTTATGATGTGGAAATTTCACCATGTCATAAAGTTTTTTTCCTTTAAAACAGTCCATCTAATTCCAAGTATTTTATCAATTTAACTTTTTTTCACCATCAACCGATAATCTATAAGAATTATTATCGATTTCAGGAGACTATCATTCATGAAAGAAAAAACTGAAAAATCTAAAGTTGAAAATAAAGCAAAGAAAAAAACACGCCGTTTATTTTTGAGTACTTTTATTCCTCTTATAACACTTACTCTTACTTCATGTACTGTATTTGCAATTCTTATGCTTCAGATTGTTTATTCCTACATCAAATCAGAAACTTCCCGAATCACTGGTGAAGTAAGTTCCAGCTTAATGGCAAACTTCAATCCAGATATCATTGTTGCAAAAAACCTTGCAGATTTTGGTTCTGCCGGAATTGATATCAACTCTATGGATGCTGTAATAAAAACTTTCTCTTCAAATCTTAATTATGTAACTCTTGTTTATTACGCAACAGAAAAATCAAGATTTGAAGAAGGTGGAGGATTTGTAAGCAACTTAGACTGGGTACCTCCTAAAAATTTTGATCCAAAAACCCGTGCCTGGTATAAAGAGGCCGTACGCCATAAAGGAGAAGTTATTTTCAATGACCCATATATTGATGAAATGACTGGCAAACTTTGTACAGCAATTTCAATTGGTTCTTTTGACCCTAAAGGAAATGTCCTTGGCGTTTGTGGAATCGATATAATTCTTGATGAAATTGCAGAATATCTTAAAACTGTTGAACTTTATGAAAATGCAAAAATTTTTATGATTGATGATAAAGGAAACTTCATCACCCATCCTGATGACGAAAAAATCTGTAATCCAAGTTTTAACTTCTTCAGCTCTTCGGCAAATGAAATTTCCCGCGAAGAGTTACTTTCTTCACCAAATCTTTCAGTTTTGAACCGCCGCTATTACACAAGTGCAAGCAAAATTGGAGAAACTCCATGGTACATTGTTATTGAAGGTCCAATGAGTGATTACAGAGACAGGCTTATGCGTTTTGTTTATATTTTTGAAGGCATTCTTCTCTTCTTTAGTTTTGTTTCAGCAGGTGCTAACCTTAGAACAATTTTTAAGAGCCGCGAAGAAGACCGCAAAATGGGTGCAACTCTCTTTGAAGAAACACAGAACCTTGTTGTTGCAACAAAAGAAACCGCTGCAACAAGCCAGGATCAGTCTGCCGCGGTAAAAGAAATTGTTGCAACCATGGAAGACTCAAATTCCCTTTCAGAAAATATTTCTACAAAAATAAAAGATGTTGCAAAAGTTGCTACAAAAACTTCATCTGAAGTTGCAGATGGTGTTGCCGCTGTTGAAAAGAACGTTGAACAGTTACACAGCATTTTCGACGCTAACCAGCAGACAATCAACGGTATGAAAGATTTGGGCGACAAAATTGACTCAATCTGGGATATCGTAAACTTAATCAACTCTGTAGCAGACCAGGCAAAAATCATTGCCTTCAACGCCGAAATTGAAGCAACAAGTGCTGGTGAAGCAGGTAAAAAATTCAGAATTGTTGCTAACGAAATCCGCCGCCTTTCTGACGGTATTATTGACAGCACAAAAGAAGTTAAGGAAAAAATCACAGAAATCCAGCATTCTTCTGACCATCTTATTCTTGCTTCTGAAAACGGTACAGAAAAAATCAATGCAGGTTACGAAACAGCAAAAGTTTTAAGTAATCACTTTGAAAGCATCAAATCTTCTTCTGAAGTAACAGCTGCATCTGCCGGAGAAATTACAGAAATCATCCAGCAGCAGACAGCCGCTTCTGAACAGATTCTTATTGCCCTGAAACAAATTTCCGCTGGTGTAGAAAACTTTACAGTTGCAACAAACAATATTTCTTCATCAGCCGATTCTATCAGAATTCTTGCCGAAGATTTGAACTCCCAGAATAAGCAGGAAGAAGAACTGGCAAAACGTAAAAAGAAGTAAAGGTTAGTATGGATAATTCGGAAAAAGAAAACACAGTTTCATTCTTAATCTTCTCTGTAAACAAACGTTTCTACGCAATTGACATATCTTTAGTTCAGGAAATTGCGCAGAACGCCAAAGTACACCCCTTACCGTTTGTACCTTTTTATATTGAAGGAGTAATCAACTGTGGTGGAACTGCTTATGTTGCAGTAAATCCAATTGTACTTTTTCCAAATAAAAACCAGAAAGAAGACATAAAAATTGAAACACCAAATTTCCTTATTTTCAAAAGAAATGATGATCAATTTTGTATGCACATTTCTACCATAGAAATTTTCTACGAAGTTCAAACAGAAGATCTTGAAGATGTAGTTGTAGACGGCTGGCTTATCTACAAAAACAGAAAAATTAAAATCTTTAATCCTGATGAAATTGAAAGCAGACTCTTAAAAGATTTATCAGCATAAAGAAGGGTGGGATTTATGATTGGTTCAATGAATGACGAAAAAATTAAAATAGTTATAGCTGATGATTCAGCCATAATACGTGGAATTCTTGAAAAAGCATTTTCTCAATCAGGTGACTTTGACATTGTTGCCTCAGTTTCAAACGGCCGCAAAGCTGTAGATGCTGTTTCTGAACACCCGATTGATCTGGTCATAAGCGATATAGATATGCCTGAAATGAATGGTATAGAAACTGCTAAAATCATTTCTTCTACACATAACATTCCAGTCATTATTTTTTCTGAAAATCCTGAGCTTAAAAAACAGGCTCTGGATGCAGGAGCAGTTCTTTTTGAAAACAAGCCTCCTCTATCCGCTTTTAAAATTGAAAATCTGGAAGGACTCATTTCAAGAGCAAAAACCTGCGTAAAAAAAATAAGACCTGTTACTCACGAAGAAAAAACTCGAACTCATCATACACACAATTTCAAAATCGTTGTTCTTGGAGCTTCCACAGGCGGCCCGACTGCCGTTCAGGAAGTTTTGTGTGGATTGGGAAATAATTTTAACCTCCCGATTATTTATGTACAGCATATTGATATTGGTTCCGATCAGAAAATGGTCGACTGGTTTAATTCAGAATGTCCAAACATCACCATGCATCTTGCCAAAGATGGACAGGAAGCAAAACCTGGACACATTTATATGGCTCCTGCAGACCGTCATCTTATAATTGACTTTATCAGATCTAACGGTAATCCAATTTTAAAACTTACAGACGAACCCGAAGAAAGATTTTTGCGTCCGGCAGTTAACAAACTGTTCAGAAGTGCTGCAAAACTTTACGGAAATACCTGTCTTGGAGTTTTAATGACTGGTATGGGGCAGGATGGAGCAGAAGGCTGCAAGATGATTGTTGATAATGGCGGTTACACAATCGCAGAATCAGAAAAAACCTGTGCTGTATTTGGTATGCCTGCCGCCGCAATAGAGATGGGTGCTGCAAGCGAAGTTCTGCCTAGAAACGAAATTGCTTCAAGGATAAGAACTCTTTCATGGATGGATTAAAATGTTATCTGAAATTGAGTTTGAAAACATCATACAGATGATTACTCTCTACACAGGAATTGTTCCTAAGAACAGCCATCAGGAAAGTATACGCCACTATCTGGAAAACCGACTTGCAGAAATATCTGTGAATAATCCTGACATAAGTATAAGCAGTTTCATCAAAGATAATCCTACAGAAATTGAAATGCTTATCAATGCTGTAACTGTAAACGAAACCTACTTTTTCCGCGAAGAAAACCAATTTAAACTGCTCAAAGAAAAAATACTTCCAGAATTAAGAATTACGGCAAATGGCCCTGTAAATATCTGGAGTGCGGCCTGTTCCTCTGGTGAAGAAATTTATTCCCTTGCCCTGCTTGGAGAAAGTCTATTCTTACCTGCAAATTACACCGCCAGTGATATAAATACTTCAATGCTGGAAAAATGCAAAAAAGGAAACTACAAAAAAAATTCTATCAGAAGTGTTGATGGTTCCTTCTTCCACACTCTGTTACCTTCTTCAAATTCAGAAGGCATTATTTCAATTCCAGAAGAAATCAAAAAGAAGATTAATATCAAAAAAATTAATCTTTCAAAGCTTTCTTCACCAAAAATCGAAATTCCTCTGAACCAGCATTTAATTTTTATACGAAATGTTTTTATCTACTTCACAATGGAAACTCGTGCAAAAATCCTGAAAGTTCTGGCAGAAAAATGCATGGCAAATGGAGCTTACCTTTTTGTTTCTACAAACGAAATTGCAAGTCTTGATAATTCAATCATTCCTCCTGAACTAAACAAATGTTCCGACGGAAATGTCTATTACTTTGTAAAGAGGTGCCAGAATGACTAAGATTGCCCCGGAAGTAAAGAATGCCTTCATTCTTGATGCCAGAAATTTAATCAGCTACATTCAGGCATCCCCAAAAAGAACAGTTTCAATTCTCAACAAAATTTTTGCACTCAAAAATGCCAGTAAAATTCTTGAATTTACTTCTGTAGAAAAACTCTGTGCCTCTCTCCAGGCAGTTTATCAGGGCATTCACGACAAAAACATTTCTTTCAACAAAGATATTTTTATTTTAATCAGGGCAGTAATTCTAAAAATTGAAGAATGCTGTCAGCAAATCAGCGAAAATAATTTTGACCCGATTGATGTAAAACTTTATGTAACTTCTTGTGATAAAGCAGCCGCTGGTGAAATTATTGATACCTCAGTTTTTTCTAAAAAGCCAAAAGTAAAAAAATCCAGCACAAATTCCAGACAAAAAATCGACAAGATTATAGAAGTTCATTCCAAGGCAATTGGAGAAGTTTTAAATGCACACGAAGAAATGATTGCCAGAAGTTACAAACTCAACAATCAGATTAATCTTTTAAAACCTCTGGAGACAGATCCGTCCCCTCTGAAAATTGCAGCTATCCGTAAACAACTTGCCGCCGATTTTAAAATCCTTCAGACAGAACTGGAAAGTTCCCACGAAGAAATTTTTAATTTTATAAAAGATGATGAATACTTCGTAAACGACCACCAGGAAATCAGGGGATTCTTTGTTTATGCAAACGGTGTAAAATACCTTATTTCCGGAGAATACCTGTCCGACATCACTTACGAAAATCCTTTAAACTACGTAACTATTCAAAATCAACTCTGTTACAAAAAAATTGAAGATGATAAAGAAGTTTTCATTCCAATCTACTTCCTTTCATCTTTGTTCCCTGGACAGATGAAGAAAAAATCTAACGGACTGGATACAATTTTCATTGCAGAATATCAGAGCCAGCGAATTGGAATTATTGTTGATTACATGCAGACTTTCATTTCCATTGTAAAAAAGCCTCTGCCAAACTGTTTTGAAAACTTCCCTATTCTGAAAGGACTCGTTTTCGACGAAAAATATGATATGATTCCTATCCTCTACATTCCGGAAATTCTCAAAAAATTCCGTTCTCTGCGTGGATATGACGTAAAAATGTTCGAAGTTAATACCAGACCTAGAATTTACAGAATTCTTATTGTTGATGATTCAGAAACTACCCGGGAAGTTGAAAAAGGTGTTCTTTCTGAATTCCTGGTAGATCAGGCTATGGACGGTATTAAAGCTCTGGAAATGGCAAAAACTACCCAGTACGACCTTATTATTACTGATGACGCAATGCCTCGTATGAACGGAGAAATCTTTTTGGATAACCTCCGCCGCATGGAAAATTATACGACAATTCCAGTTATTGCAATTGCAACTCAGCAACTGGAAAAAGCAAATGCCTTTATAAACAAAGCTGAATTTAAACGAAGTGATCTTCTTCATTCCGTTAAGGAGCTGTTAAATGACTAAAAAAATACTGATTCTTGAACCATCTCAATCTATACAAGCCCTCATACTGGAAAAAACAAAAAAATCCGATCTTGAAATAAAATTTGAAAGTTCTTTCGCAAAGTATTTTCTGAGCATTCTTTCTACAAAGCCAGATGCCCTCTGCATTAATGCCGATTACAACAATCCTCAGGGGTTCGAATTTGTTCATTTTGTAAAAACAATGTCTTTCTGCGGAAAACTTCCTGTTGCTCTTTACACCACCGGCAAGCAGCCTTTTGAAAACTACTGCAGAAAAAACAGCGGTGCCGATATCTTCTTTGATTTTCATAAAGAAACAATTCTCGAAAATATTCAGGCTCTCCTGGAAATTCAAAGCTCCGGAAAAATCGCAAAATGTGTTCAAAATGATTTAATAAAAAGTGCCATCTCTCAATATTTTGTAGAAATGATTGGCACCCTTGCCGATTTGGATGAAACAGCAGATATCCTTTTAACTATGATAATTGAATTCTGTGAACTTTCTGGAGTTGCCCTTCTTTTACAGGAATGTGATGGCCCTCATCTTTACTACAAATGTGCACCAAATTTTTACGACAGAGTAAAAAAACAGTTCCTCAAAGTTTGTTCAACCGATTTTGAAAAACTTCGCCCGGACTTAAATCTTGCACAACTGACTCTCCACGAACTTTCTGTTAACAAAGAGCTGGATACATACAACACAAAGCAGGTTCCACTTTCTTCTTACCAGCAGATTCCTCTTAAAGATTCAAACAAGACTATTTTTGGTTCTTTAAATATTGTACGCGAAGGAAACTTTACAAGCCGCCAGCTGGATTTACTGAAATTCTTCAGTAAGAATGCAAGTATTGCCCTGGAATACGCAAACAAAATTAAAGAAAAAATCCGTTTTGAAATGAACATTCGAAAAGCCTTCAGCCGTTTTGTTCCAGAACAGATTATTGATGATTTAGTTACGGCTTCTGAAAATCAGGATACAGTTTCTCTTGGTGAAAAACGTAACGTTGCTATCCTCTTTAGTGATATCCGTTCCTTCACCAGCATAAGTGAATTAAACCGCCCTGAAGTAATTGTAGACTTCTTAAACCGCTACTTCACCATCATGGTAAACATCATCAAAAAACACGGTGGTACAATTGATAAATTCATTGGTGACGCAATCATGGCACTTTTTGGTGCTCCTGTAAGCTACGAAGACAACACCCGTCGTGCAGTTGCCGCAGCCTGTGAAATGAGGGAAGCACTTTCTACAGTTCCTCTTGGAGACCTGATTTTACCGGAAGGAATGAAATTCAATATCGGAATTGGTATTAACTACAGTGATGTAACAGTAGGTTCAATTGGTTCTGCCGATAAAACAGATTACACAGTCATTGGTGATGGTGTAAACCTGGCCAGCCGTCTGGAAGGACTTACAAAAGTTTACGGTTCAATGATTTTAGTCAGCGATTCTGTAAAACAGGATATCAAACAGGAAAATAACTTTGTCTTCCGTTATCTGGATGATGTAAAGGTAAAAGGAAAAGCAAAGGGAGTTCCAATTTTCTCAGTAGACCGCTGTCAGGAAGAATTTTCACCACTCTACCGTGACTCCTACAAAAAAGGACTGGATTTATACAAACAGGGAATTTTCCCACTGGCAAAAGAGTATTTTGAAAAGGCAAAAGCTCAAGCTCCAGAAGATAAAGCAGTAAATCTTATGCTTGAACGCTGTTTAGATTTAATTGCCAATCCTCCTGAAAAGTGGGATGGAGCTTTTGAATTCCATACAAAATAAAACAAAAATACGTCGAAATCAGGCTGGAATCTGAACGCTTGAAATTGTTTCTCCATTTATAGATTCAATCTTAAAGTATTCAGGGCCCAGTCCAATCTGCTTAAGCATAAGAACAATAATTATAATTCCCAGTCCAGAACCTTCAGACTGATCAATTGTCATATACGCATCTTCAATACTGTCGTACTGTTTTGCCCTTTCAAATTTACTTTGAATACGTTCTTTTTCAGCTTCTGTTAAAGTTGCTTTATTTATAATTTTAACGGTGATATTTTCTTTATCATAAGACAAAACATATCTTATGTATAAATGTTCTTCTTCCTGAAGTTTCCTGTAATGAGCCAGATTGGAACTAATTTCTGATTTAAAATCAATCATCGCGGCTTCATAATCTAAAGGATTGTTAATATCAAGATTACATTCGTTGCAGAAACATCTTTTTATATTTGCTTTATCTGCATTTCCCAAAAGTTCATTTGAACTATATGCAAGATAACTTAAAAAGGATTCCTTCTTGCAGGCAGAAAGAAAAAATTTGAGAACCTGAGCAACTGTCATTTGAAAATCATGAGTTACACAATAACTTTCAAATTCTATTACTTCCTGTTTTTTAACAGCTTCGTCTATTTTACTTTTATCAATTATGCAATCATTTTTAAATATAACTTTCATATTGATAGTATTATAGTACAAATTTTTAACATTTAATAATAAAAAAAGACAACTTTCTAACAAATTTTTATTTATAGAAAGCTGTCTTCTCTATAAAAGACTAGTACATAGTTTTAGATAAAACTAAAAAACTAGAAATTTTCAGCACTTACTTCAAAATAGCTCTTTGGATGTAAACAAACTGGACATGCTTCTGGAGCCTTTGTTCCTACAACAATATGACCACAGTTTCTGCATTCCCAAACTTTTACTTCGCTCTTTTCGAATACCTGCTGCATTTCAATATTTTTCAACAAAGCACGATAACGCTCTTCGTGACGTTTTTCAATTGCTGCAACAGCACGGAATTTTACTGCAAGAGCCTTAAATCCTTCTTCTTCAGCTACTTTTGCAAAGTCTTCATACATATCTGTCCATTCAAAGTTTTCACCATCAGCGGCTGCAGAAAGGTTTGCCTTTGTATCACCAATACCATCAAGTTCTTTGAACCACAATTTTGCATGTTCTTTTTCGTTATCTGCAGTTTTCAAAAAGATTTCTGCAATCTGTTCAAATCCTTCTTTTTTTGCAACAGAAGCAAAATATGTATACTTGTTTCTTGCCTGACTTTCTCCTGCAAAAGCTGCCTGTAAATTTTTTTCTGTTTTTGTTCCTGCGTATTTATTTGCCATAAAATACCTGCTCCTTATAAAAAAAATATCTAAACTATTATTGATTATATTTAAAGAATTTTCAAAAGGTTTTTAACTAGAACTGTAAAACAATCAAAAAAACTGTTACATTATCAGCTATGAAACTTTATATTTCAGACCCACACTTTTATCAGGAAAGATTTGAATTAGACATGGACAAAAGAGGCTTCCCTGATATCACCACCATGAACAAATATATGATTGAAAAATGGAACAAAAAAGTTCAGGGTGGCGACTATATTATAGTTTTGGGTGATCTTTTTGATACAAAACATCCCGAAGAGGTAAATGCCGTTCTCAATCGTCTTTACGGAAAAATCTGTCTGATTGAAGGAAATCATGATGTACGCTGGCTCAAAAAAGAAGGAGTTAATCTAAACCGCTTTGAATGGATTAAACCCTATGCAGAAATTACCGACGGAAATAAAACTGTAATTGCCAGTCATTATCCAACTTTTTGTTACAATCACCAGTATCAGCTTACCAGCGATAAAAGTCCCCGAACCTACATGCTGTACGGCCATGTTCACAACACCCACGATGAAGTGCTTGTAAATCAGTTTCAGGAATTAACTAGAAAAAGCATTGTAAAAACAGCAGATGGTGAACGAAAAATTCCCTGTAATATGATAAACTGCTTCTGTAAATTCAGCGATTACACTCCTTTAAGCCTGAAAGAATGGATTGAGCTGGATGCAAAAAGAAGAGCTGAACTTAAAATTCCAGAAAATCAGATACTATGAAAAAAATACTCTTTATCACAAGCTCTTTAATCTCAATTTTTTGCCTCATAAGTTGTCTTTCCTGCAGAAAAGTTGAAAGCAAAGCAGAAAGCATGTCTCTCCGCGAAAAACTGGGACAGATGTTTGTAATTCGTCCTGAATCTCTGGATCCTTCATATTCAGTTACAGAAGTTCATCAGACTTACGGTTATGGTTCAGAATTTATCTCTCCAGAAATGATAGAGACCTATAAAAATTATCCTGCAGGCGGAGTCATTCTTTTTCCAAAAAACATAATCAATCCTGAGCAGACAAAAAATCTTACTTCACAAATTCACGCTCTGAACACAATTCCAACCTTTATCTATGTTGATGAAGAAGGCGGCCCTGTTACAAGAGTTTCAAGAAATCCAGAATTTAATCTGCCGGTTTTTAAAGATATGAAAACGATTGGAGAAACAGGCGATCCGGAAATTGCTTACAGAGCTGGCAGAACCATTGGTTCATACTTAAAAGAATATGGCTTTGATGTTGATTTTGCCCCTGTTGCAGATGTGGACACAAATCCAGACAACCCGATTATTGGAAGAAGAGCCTTCAGTTCAAATCCAAACCAGGCTGCCAAAATGGATTCTGCCTTTTACAAAGGACTTAAAGCTGAAGGAATTTTTGGCTGTTACAAACATTTTCCAGGCCACGGAGACACTCAGACCGATACTCACAAAGGTTATACCGAACTGAACAAAAGCTGGAAGGAACTTTTAGAATGCGAAATAATTCCTTTCAAAGCCGGAATTGCCGAAAAAATCAACTTTATCATGATTTCTCATATCACCTGTCCAAAAGTAGACCCTTCTGGAAATCCCACTACTTTTTCAAAAGTACTTTTACAGGACAAACTCCGAAAAGAATTAAAATATGAAGGAATTATCATTACTGATTCTATGGAAATGGGGGCCATTCTAAACGAGTTCGACCCTGCAGAAGCAGCAATTCAGTCTATTCTTGCCGGTGCAGATATCATCCTCATACCTTACAATTATACAAAGACCTTTGATGCGGTGGAAAAAGCTGTAAAAGAGGGACGTATCTCAGAAAAAAGAATAAACGAGAGTGTGAATCGAATTTTAAAGATTAAAGGCGTTCTTTAAAAATCATTCTCTAATTTTCCATTATTTTTTCCCACAGTCATAAACATTATGTTATAATTAACTCATTACAAGAAGGTATAAAAAATGAAATATTTAATCTGTTCAGATATTCACGGTTCCGAAACCGCCTGTCAAACTGCTGTCAACTTTTTCAATCAATTCAAATGTGACAAAATTCTCCTTCTTGGTGATATTTTATACCATGGTCCACGTAACAATCTTCCTGAAGGACACAATCCAAAAGGCGTAATTTCAATTTTAAATGATTTATCGGACAAAATTATTGCCTGCCGCGGAAACTGTGATGCCGAAGTAGACCAGATGGTTCTCAAATTTTCCTGCTTAGCCGATTTTTTCCAGATTATAGATAATGACCTTACTATTTTTGCAAGTCACGGACACGTTTATGCACCAAAAGATTCAAATGGAAATCTTCCTGTAGGATGTGAAACTGCCAGCAAAGAAATTATGGTTTCTAAACCAGCCCTTCTCTTATATGGACATACCCATGTCTCAGTTCTGGAAAAAATTGAAGAGGGTCTTATAGTTTGTAATCCAGGTTCGGTTTCACTTCCAAAAGGAGGAACTCAAAGTGGATTTGCAATCTACGAAAATAAAAAAATCAGTTTATACAACATGCAAGGACAAGAGCTTAAAACAATTCATTTCTAGGAAGAAATATGGAAAAGTATGATGTAATTGTCGTTGGAGCCGGCAATGGTGGTCTGTCTGCAGCTGTAACTGCCAGTCAGATGGGACGTAAAACTATTCTTTTTGAAAAACACAATCTGCCCGGAGGTGCTGTAAGTAGTTTCCGAAGAGGACGTTTTGAATTTGAACCATCCTTACACGAAATGTGCGAAGTTGGTTCAGAAGAAAAACCAGGTGCTTCCAGACAACTTCTTAAAGATTTAGAAGCTGAAGTTGATCTTGTACATGAAAACTCCTGCTACACAGTTATTTCTAACGACCCGGAAGAACCTTTTAATCTGAAATTACCTTGCGGAATTGATGAATTTTGCGAAACAGTAGAAAAAGAAGTACCAGGAAGTGGTGAAAAAATCAAACTATTTCTTGAATACGAAAAAAAAGCCATGGATGAAGCAGAAAGACTGGATAAAAAACAATTCCGTCTTAAAGATCTTCCTGAAATTTTCAATCTTTTCAGATTACTTTCGTTTCCTACAGATTTCATTTTTGACCTTTTTAAGATTCCTAAAAAAGCCCAGCACATTATTGAACCTTACTGGACTTATGTAGGCGAACCAACTTCTACAATGTGCCCTTTTATGATGGGTATCATGGATTACTGTTATATTGTTGATGGAGCAGGTCTTCCTTCAAAATTCTCTCATGAATTCTCTCTTGCTCTCGACAAAACAATACGAAAACATGGTGGACAGATTTTTTACAATACACCAGTTACCAAAATTCTTGTAAAAAAAGGCCGGGCATACGGTGTAGTTGCAGGCGGCAAAGAATATTATTCTGATAATATCATCTGTAACTGCTTCCCTAACGATGTTTTTGGCCGCATGGTTGATAAAAAAGAAGTTCCTGTTATTGAATACAAAAAAGCCAATGCCCGAAAACTTGGTGTTTCCTTTATTAATATCAATCTGGGACTTAACAAAACAGTGAAAGAACTTGGAATTTCTGATTATTCAACTTTCATCCTCAAATATGCAGATTCTACAAAGCAATGGAAAGACTGCCATAATCTTGCCGGTGGTGGATTTTTAATTGCAAACGCCCTCAATACAGTAATTCCTGATTGCAGTCCGGAAGGAACCAGCCACATAACAATTACAACTGCAATTTATGGGGATGACTGGGCTAAGGTCAAACCTGAAGATTATAAAAAGACAAAACTGAAAATTGCAGAAGAACTTATAGACTATTATGAAAAAACTACTGGCATATCTATAAAACCATTCATCGAAGAGATTGAAGTTGCAACTCCTGTTACCTATTGCCGTTACCTTGGAACTCCAAACGGAACTCCTTACGGCTTTCAGACTTCTAACTGGGATGGAATCTTCCTAAGAACAATGAATCTTATAAAAGAAAGATCCATCAAAGGGCTTAAGTTTGTAGGTGCACACGCCCAGCATTCAGACGGATACAATCAAACCTTAAAATCAGGAAAAGTTGCAGTGGAGGAAATCAAATGGCAAAAAAAATAATCAATCCTATAAAATCTCTGAAAGCAACAAAATTTTTTGAACTCATAAAAGAAAGAACCGAGCGTTTCAACAAAAGTTCTAAAGAACCTATTCCACATGAATACCAGGTAAACGCTCTTGCACGACGACTGCACCCAGACAAGCAGTTTGTAAAAATATCAAAAATTGTAGAAAACAGTCCAGACTGTAAAACTTACACACTTATCCCGGATACCGAAAAAGGCACTAATGAACTTGCCTATTTTTCTTCCGGACAATATGTAACTGTTTTTCTTGAAATTGAAGGACTAAAAATCACAAGACCTTATTCTCTATCTTCAGCTCCATACCAGAGTCTTGGTGGAGAAAAGGGCTTTTATGAAATTACAATAAAAGCAGCCCCGGACGGTCTTGTTTCAAATTACATTCTGGAAAACTGGAAAGAAAATCAGCAGATAAAAATTTCTGCCCCAGAAGGTCATTTTGATTATGTTTACTTAAGAGATGCACCAACTGTAGTAGGAATTGCCGGCGGTTCAGGAATTACTCCATTTTTAAGTTATGCAAAATCAATTGTAAATGGTGATGAAAATTTCAACCTGATTCTGCTCTACGGAAGCCGGGACTCTTCTTCCATTCTGTTTCAGAAGGAACTGAAAGAGCTGGAAAATAAATCTAATAAAATCAAAGTAGTTCATGTCTTGAGTGGTGAAAATACAGAAGTTTCAAATGAAAATGAGGAGTCTGTCCCCCTACAATTTGAAAAAGGCTTCATCAATGCCGAACTGATTAAAAAGTACGCTCCTCAAAGTCCTTACTCCATCTTTCTGTGTGGACCACAAGCCATGTACAACTTTGTTGATAAAGAGATTGAAAAACTTGGTCTCGAAAAGAAGTTTGTACGCCACGAAATGTTTGGTGAAATTCATAATGCAAAAAATCAGGAAGGATATCCGGGATGCCAGTCTGATGAAGTTACAATCACCGTAACAATTTGCGACCAGACTTACACTGTAAAAGGCAATGCCAACGATACAATTCTTCAGATTTTGGAAAAAGGTGGTATAGCTGTACCGAACCGATGTAGAAGTGGTGAATGCGGCTGGTGTCACAGTCTTCTTAAAAGCGGGAAGGTCTTTATACCAGCCAGAATGGACTACAGACGCAAGGCAGATATCAAGTTCAACTTTATCCATCCATGCTCAACTTTTGCATTAAGCGATATTGAACTTGATATTCCACCTGCAAAATAATTTGTAACAAAGTTTATTAATATTTTGTCAGATCAGGCAGTTCATCCAGTGTGATTGCAATTTCACTGTCATAGACTGCCTGTTTATGTGCCTGTGTATTATAATATTCTCCAGACCAGAAATTATTTTTATCTGTATCTCTTTTTACTTTACCGTTAGCATCCTGAGCTCCATCATTCCATACCATAAAATAAAGCCACCATGCTCCATCTTTTGCAATTTTATCCATATCAGGAATAACGCCACACTCAGTTAAAGCTGTTAACTTTGATTTATCCATATTTACAAACTTTGTATAAGATGCTTTTTGGCTCGAATAATCTTTTGGATTTGCATAAATATCATTTCCAATAATATCTACATATTCACTTCCAGGATAGAACTTTGCATTTTGTCCATTCCATACCCAGATAAGATTATGAATGCCTTTTTCTTTTGTAAAATAATCAAACATAAGACGCCAGAGTGCTATAAAAGACTGTCCACATTCATTAACATCACTTGAAACGGTGTATTTTCCATCAGCTTTTTTACTTGTTGATGAACCAGCTCCCCACCAGAACCAGGCAGAAGCACCTGCCCAGCCACCTTCAAGATTTCCTGCAGCTTCATGCAAAGGACGCCACAAAACAGGAACTCCTTCATCCTGCAATTTTTTCAATTCAATGGCGATAGTATCAAGATCTGCCATCATTTCTTTATATTCTTTTGAATTCTTTTTCCACTGTTTAGAAGTAGTATCATAAGGAATACGGAATTCTATCTCTTCTGCGGAGAAAGAACCTGTTTTTCCAGAAGCAGCCATTGGATTACGCCAGTGCCAGGTAAAAGCAACTATACCGTGTTTATCTGTAATCTGTTTATAATCAAGGTTCATACCTTTCCAGAAATTAATGGCACGACTTGTTTCAAGGTTAGTTGCATTATAACCAAGGCTTGTGTAATTCATAAAATCAAAACCCATCAAAGCAGGATATTTTGAAACTTCCCTGTTTACACGGTTCAACATTTTACAATTTGTGTTCCATGAATTTTCCATCTGACCTGTAAGAACTTTACTGCCGTAAATGTCATTCAAATACTTAAAAAGATGTTTTGCATTGGCAGTAGCATTTTTATCAGCTAAATCTGCTGCAAAAACACTAAAAGCAAAGAAAACCGCAATAATTAAACTTGTAATCTTTTTCATATTCAACTCCTGAATAATACATTTATCTTGTTATTACATAAGGGCTGGAATAAACCGCTTTCTTATGATTATTTTCGTTATAAAATTCCCCTGTCCAGAAATTTCCTTCCCGAGTTACATGATCTTCATTTGTAACATCATTCCAGGTCATAAACCAAGCCCACATCGCCCCGTCGTTTTTACATAACTCTGGTGAAGGAATTGTTCCATTTTCTGTAAGTGCAACCATTTTTGGAGCAGTCTGTGGAAAATCACCAAAATTTACAGCTTCAACAAATTTTTCGTATTGTGATGAATAATTCCTTGGTAAATCATAAATGTCCTGACCAATAAAATCAACAAAATCATCACCAGGATAAAATTCTTTTGCCTGACCATTCCAAACCCATAAAAGATTATTTAATCCGTAAATATCTGTAAAATAATGATACATCAAGTGCCAGAGGGCAATAAAAGCAGCAGGACCAGAATTTCCCCACCAGAACCATTTTCCACTGGCTTCATGAAGAGGACGCCATAAAACAGGAATGTTTAAATCCTGAAGTTTTTTAAGTTCTTTAGCAACAATATCCAGCCCTTTAAAAAGCTGTTTGTATTCATCAGAAAAAGTATCCCACTGACCGCTTATTTCATCATAAGGAATTTTAAAATCAGTTCCTCTTTTTGCACTCTCAGAAGAATATTCATTGTTTGAATATGTATAAAAGGCATTATTTCCATTTGGACCGGTTACATACCAGTGCCAGCAAAACTGAACATATCCACCAGCTCTGTGCCAGGCAATTGCTTCTTCAGTTTGAAAATGACCGTCTCCATCATTGCGGGTATAATTCATAAAATCAAAACCCATTAATTTTGGAAACTTTCCTGTGTCTTTGTAGATTCGATTGGCCATATCAACAGAATCATTCCAGGTCAAATCCATCTGACCAGAAATGATTTTTGAGCCATAAGATTTTCCAATTTTGCTCATCAGTTTTTTTGCAGCCCGATTCGCATTTGGATTAGAAGGTGTGTTAACGAAATTTGTAAAATAGGACATATAAACTCCTGTACTTACCTTTCAATAGTAAAAATACAGGAATAAATGCTTACTTCACATCAGAAAAATTACCTAAATTTAATTAAATTTAGGTAATTTTTAATTATTTTTAGCTAAAAAATTTACTTAATTTTTTCCGTAAACTTTTTTAATTCTTTCAACTGCTTCAATAGTTTTTTCTTTATTACCAAAAGCAGTCAAACGGAAGAACCCTTCACCAGCAGCACCAAAACCACTTCCTGGAGTTCCAACAACATTACACTTATCAAGTAATTCATCAAAGAAAGACCATGAAGTATATCCTTCTGGAACCTTAAGCCAGATATATGGAGAATAAATTCCGCCATAGCATTTGAATCCAGCTTCAGTCAATCCGTCAAAAATGATTTTTGCATTTGCACGATAATAATTCAAATTATCCTGAATCTGTTTCTGTCCTTCTTCTGAATAAACAGCTTCGGCAGCTCTCTGAGTGATATAAGAAACACCATTAAATTTTGTACACTGACGACGATTCCACATATGATTCAATTCAGTTCCGTCAAAAACTAAATCATGAGGAACAACTGTGTATCCGCAGCGAACACCAGTAAAGCCTGCAGTCTTGGAGAAAGATCTCATTTCAATTGCACAAGAACGAGCTCCTTCAATTTCATAGATTGATTTAGGCACATCGTCTGAAGTAACAAAAGCTTCGTATGCAGAATCAAAAAGAATTAAAGAATGATGAGCATTTGCATAATCAACCCAGGCCTTGAGCTGTTCACGAGTTGCAACCGAACCTGTAGGATTATTTGGGAAACAAAGATAGATGATATCTGGTACTTCTTCACCTGCAGAAGGAACTTTTGGCATAAAACCATTTTCTTCTGTACAAGGCATGATTATGATGTTCTTTTTACGACCATACATAATATTTGTATCCATATAAACAGGATAAACTGGATCACAAATTGCAACTTTGTTATCAACATCAAAAATATCACCAATATTTCCGCAGTCAGATTTTGCACCATCAGAAAGGAAAATCTCGTCCTTAGCCATTTTTATGCCGCGATCCAAATAATCATGTTTAAGAATCTTTTCGATTACAAATTCATATCCCTGCTCTGGAGGATAACCACGGAAAGTTTTTTCATCAGCCATTTCATCAACAGCCTTATGCATTGCTTCAATAACAGCAGGACAAAGAGGTTTTGTAACATCACCAATTGAAAGTTTAATTACATCTGCTTCAGGATGAGCAGCCTGATATTCTCTCTGTTTTTTTCCTACAGTTGAAAAAAGATAATTTGCTTCAAGATCTAAAAAGTTCTTATTAATTTTCATTTGAATCTCCTGGACGATAGATATTGCTTTGATTTAACTGTCTATCACTTTTTTTGTCAATTATGACTAACAAGAATCCATATCTTATTGAAAAAAACAACATATCCGCTAAAATATCAATAGAGAGCAAAAAATGACAGATTTAGAAAAAGCAAAAGAAATTTTTAATAATGACAAATTCGCAACCGAAACTACTGGAGTCGAAATTATCGAAGTAGGAAATAAATCCGCCAAATGTTTTATGAAAATCACTCCTAAACATCTAAATGCGGCAAACCGTGTTATGGGTGGAGCAATTTTTACACTGGCAGATTTTACATACGCCGTAGCTTCAAACTACAATCAGACAAAAAATGTTACAAAGACCAGTGAAATCAGTTTTCTTGGTCAACCCGCAGGAGACTCTTTAATTGCAGAAGCAAAAGTAATTAAAGATGGTCAGACGGCCTGTACCTACGAAATTATGATTAAAGATGAATATAACACACCTGTAGCTTTAGTCATTTCAAATGGTATAAAACTTAAAGACTAGAATCATTTATTGGAGCAAGTAAATGTCAAAACAGATGATTATGGGCAACCAGGCAATTGCCCTTGGAGCACTCAAAGCAGGAGTTAACCTTGTTGCAGGTTATCCGGGAACTCCTTCAAGCGAAATAATCGAATTTATTTCAAAATATAAAGAAAAGACTGGAACTTATGTTGAATGGTCTGTAAATGAAAAAGCTGCCGTCGAAGTAGCTGCCGGTGCATCCTACGCAGGAAGCCGAACTTTAATCACCATGAAACAGGTAGGTCTGAACGTAGCTTCCGACCCTGTAATGTGCCTTTCTTACGTTGGTGTAAAAGGCGGAATGGTTATTGTTTCAGCTGATGATCCGGGTCCAATTTCCAGTCAAACTGAACAGGATACAAGAAACTTTGCTCAGTTTTCAAAACTCCCTTGTCTGGATCCTTCAACCCCACAAGAAGCTTTTGAAATGGTGCAATATGCCTTTGAACTTTCAGAAAAATACAATACACCAGTTCTGTTACGTCCAACAACAAGAGTAGACCACGCCTACGAAAGTATGGAATTTCCAGAACTGGAAGCATGCCGAACAAAAGGCTCTTTCGAAAAAGATTCTCAGCGATGGGTAATTTTCCCACGAGCTTCTTACAACAACCACAAAAGAGTTTTTGACCGTAACGAAAATATTCTTCCACAAGAATTTTCAAAATCTGCTTTTAACAAAATTATTTCTTTTGCAAAAAATGATGGGGGACAGACCCCTCTTGATAATTCAACCGCCTTTGCTGCCGGTGGAATTTCCTACTGCTATCTGATGGAAGCCTTAGAAAATCTGAAAAACCAGTATCCTGATAATCAGAAGATAAAAAATGCTTCTATAATGAAAATTTCAACTCCATATCCTTTCCCTTCACCACTTGCTCAGGATTTTCTAAAAAAGCATGAACAGATTATTGTTTTTGAAGAACTTGACCCTGTCATTGAACAGAACCTCATTTTCATTTGCGGAAAAGAAAATCTTAAGACAAAAATTTCTGGTAAACTCGATAAGACAGTACCGGAAGCTGGTGAATTAAGCGTTGAAATCATTCAGGCTATTTTGCAGAAACTTTGGGGTCTGTCCCCTCTTGAATCTGCAAATAAAACCCAGCCGCTACCTGAACTTCCTGTTCGTCCACCAGTTTTATGTGCCGGCTGTCCTCACCGGGCTTCTTTCTACGCTGTAAAACAGGCTATGAAGGGCCAAAAAACTGCTTATTGCGGTGATATTGGATGCTACACTTTAGGAAATGCACAGCCGCTTGATATGACTGACACCTGTCTTTGTATGGGTGCTGATATCACCATGGCTCAGGGATTTTACCATAATGAACCAGACCGATATTGCTTCAGTTTTATCGGAGATTCAACATTCTTTGCCAGCGGAATAACAGGCGTGGTAAATGCAGTTTACAATCAGTCACATCAGACAATCTGTATTCTTGATAATTCCACCACCGCCATGACAGGCCATCAGCCACATCCTGGAACAGGCATTACAATGATGGGACAAATTGTTGATAAAATCAGCATTCCAAAAATACTTGAAGCAATTGGTGTAAAACCAATAATTGAAGTTGATCCTTTCAATCAGGAAGCAGCAATTCAGGCAGTAAAAGATGCAAGTCAGGCTCCTGGAGTTTCTGCCATCATCTTTAAGTCTCCTTGCATTTCAATTGCTTCAAAGGTGGGATATAAATTCCCAGGTCCAAAAAAAGTAGATGCTGAAAAATGTATAGGCTGCCAGAAATGCATCAAAGAACTGGGATGTCCTGCTTTAAGCATCAGTCAAATCAAAAATCAGAAAGGCAAGTTCATCGTAGAAATTGATAATTCTCTCTGTACTGGATGCGGACTATGTGCAGGCCTTTGTCCTGTAAAAGCAATTAACGAGGTAAAAAATGACTAAAAATATCCTTATTTGTGGAGTTGGCGGACAGGGGACAGTTCTCGCTGCTAAGGTTCTTTCTCAGGCTGCTATTTCAGGCGGACAACACGTTCTTTCGGCAGAAACAATCGGAATGGCACAGCGCGGAGGTTCTGTTACAAGTCACGTTCGTATTGGTGATGATATTTTTTCTCCACTCATTCCAAAAGGAACTGCCGATATCATCATTGCTTTTGAAGCTGCAGAAGCCGTTCGAAATATTTCATACTTAAAAAAAGATGGACTTGTTATCGTGAACAAAAAAATCGTTCAACCTACAACTGCCAGTCTAAACAATAAAACTTTCAGTGAATCCGAAATGATTGATTATCTGGAAAAAACAGCTGGTCAGGTTATTGCCGTTGATACAGATAAAGCCTGTTCAGATTTACACTCATCTAAAGTTGCAAACATGGTACTTTTAGGTGCATCTTGTAAAACTGGTTTAATCTCTAAGGATGAATTAAAAGCTGCCATCAAACTTTTAGTAAAACCTGCTTTTTATAAATTAAATCTTAAAGCTGTAGATTACGTCCAAGAAAAACAGAAAATTTAGAAAATATTGTATACAATATAATTGACAAAAGAAAAGTTCAGTATTATATTAAGTATTGTACAAAATACGATTGTATAAAACTAATTAGATCAGGGAGTATAATACATATGAGTATTTATGATTTCAAGGTAAAAGCAAGAGATGGTTCAGAAGTTTCTCTTTCTGAATATAAAAATAAAGTTTTACTTATTGTTAATACAGCAACAGGATGTGGATTTACACCACAGTACAAGGGTCTTGAAGAACTTTACGAAAAATACACAGAAAAAGGTTTTGAAATTTTAGATTTCCCATGCAATCAGTTTGCAAATCAGGCTCCAGGAAGCGAAGAAGAAATCCACACTTTCTGTACAGGCCGTTTTGGAATTAAATTCCCACAGTTTGCAAAGATTGATGTAAACGGAAAAAACGAAGATCCTCTTTATACTTATCTTAAAAAACAGAAGAAAGGATTATTCTCTTCTAAAATTAAATGGAACTTCTCAAAATTCCTGGTAGATCAGAATGGAAACGTGGTAGAAAGATTCTCTCCAACTGACACACCAGAAAAAATTGATTCTTATATTGCTAAACTTTTGAACGCATAGTTCAAGTTTATATATAAAAACAAAAACTCCTTTATTTTAACCAGCCTGCACCGGACCCCTCCTAACCCACCCCGATGCAGGTTTTTTATTTGACTACAAGCCTTTCTCATGTTACTATAAATAGTAACCCAGGAGTACAAAATAAAATGAAATTATCAGAAAAACAGTTAGAACAAATAAGAGCACAAATTAAAAGAGTAAAAGCATGTGGTAATCCTTTTTATACAGAAAGATTCAAGAATGTTAATCCAGAAGATATAAAAACTCAGGAAGATTTTGAAAACTTAGTTCCATTCTGCAGCAAGCAGGATTTACGAGACGCTTATCCACTTGGATTAGCATCAGTTCCTGAAGAAGAAATTGTAAGAATCCACTCCTCTTCTGGAACAACCGGAGCCCCAGTAATCATCCCTTACACACAAAAAGATGTAGAAGACTGGGCCATTATGTTTGAACGCTGCTACAGGATTGCGGGAATCACCAATAAGGACCGCATTCACATTACTCCCGGTTACGGACTCTGGACCGCGGGAATCGGTTTCCAGGCAGGCTGTGAAAGACTCGGAGCCATGGCGGTTCCCATGGGACCCGGCAATACCGAGAAACAGATTCAGA
>CAMPAL010000010.1 GCA_946631855.1 uncultured Treponema sp.
TCTGCACGGCGGTGATAAACTTCTCCCCAGATTTTCATTTCCTGCACAGCAAGAAAATCATTTTCTTCCGGATGAGCAAAATCAAAAAGCTGAGCCTTGCGTTTTACATAGCTGCCGTTTTCATCCTGAACATCAACTTCTATTCCTTCTTTGAAAAAGTTATAGTTCTTTTCGTTTGTCTGAATTGCAGAATCAGAAGAGATTTTTGTATTAAGGATTTTTAAGACCTGCCCAAAAATATCATCCGTCATCCAGTCATTTAATTTGAATACAGCCTCTTTGAGATAACGAGTCAAAAGAATTTCTTTATATGATTTACGACCAATAGACTTAGGAGAAGAATCATCACCGAGCACTTCATCATTGTAGGCATAGAAAGTTCTCCACTTGAGAGTGTCCCGCAAGAGTTCGATTGCACTGTTTTGAACAAGCTCGTTTTCGCTGTATTCGTAACTCATAAATTTATTATACCACAAAATAATTATAAAATCTTTTTTTCCTTGATTTTAGGGCTAGAATCTCCTATAATCGATATAGATCCTAATAAGGTGAAAGTGGGCTACATGCCATGCGTTTCGAAAGGAACCTAGCCTTATATTGGGTCTATTTTTTTTGCTTCCAGAGGACTCTTATCTGAATAGTAATTATTTGGATATTTTGCTGTATCAAAGATATCACAAACAAAACTGATTTTATCTTTTAAATAATTATAATATCTGAATTCTCCTTTTTCGTATGCACGTTGAACTGTCCAAATTTCCCATAGAAGAAAAATAACAGTCAATTTCAGAATATAGATGAAGTCGATTTTCAAGCAGCTTCGTTACAAGATACTTATAAATCCTTGCTTCTTTCAAATCAAATTTCTTTCTGAATAATTCAAGATTTTTTCTGGCTACTATACATTGAAAACTAAATTTTTGAGACTTTAAGAATTTATATACTTTTTCACGGACCTCTGGACAATCCATGCAGGCATGAAGCATTTTACTTGTACATTTATTAACAGATGGAATATCTTTCAAATAATCATCATTAACTAATTCTGACTGTAATGCAAGTAGACCTTTTCTAAAATCTTTTGGATCTTTTGTTTTCTTCATTTTTGCCTCAGTTACATTATAGCAAATAATAGAATTTTAAACTTCAACTTCTCCATTCATTAGTTTTGGAAGAAGTTTATCGCGGGCGGATTGTAATTCTTCAATCTGATTTTGGACTGTTTTTATCTTCTCAAAGTATGGTTTCACTATTGCAGAAAATTTTTCAAGATAAATTTGAGAAGGAATGACTGTTGTTATAGCATTCAAATCTTTTGCATAAACATGGGGTTGTGCTGCACCTTTTTGAAGATTATCAATTTCTGTCTTTGAATTTTTTAATGCACAATAAACAAAAAGAAGATTTTCACATTTAGAAATATCCAAGTATGAACAATCAGATGCCCATACTTTTTCATAATACAATCTAGTAAAACCTGCATTCGCGCCAGAACCACTAACTGTAATTACAGGTGTTTCAGTATTTGATTCATTATGATAATATGCAGGATCTAATCCACCAGCAACAACAGGAACTTTACCTGGTAAAGTTTGGTCTTTTGTTATTGTCTTTCCTCGTTTGAATTCTCCAAGGTCTGAAACAATTCCTTTCTTCCATCCCTCTGGCACACCATCAACAATCTTTACATTTTCATGGCCGGGGAAGTTGAGTTTTACAAACCATTCTTTGTAGAGCTTCTGTGCTGCTTCTTCCAAAAGTTTTATCTGCTTGCGGTTGTTTTCTATGAGATCATCGTATGCAGAAAGTATCCCGGCAATTTTTTGTTGGGTTTCTAGTGGAGGACACGGAAATTGTATTCTTGATAATTTATCCCAAGATAGATTGTCTTGAGCTGCACCCACAGAAATTGCTTTACATTCTCTTTGTAAGATATCAAAACAATATTTTACAAATCTTACATCAGAGACCTCTTTGAATGAAATAAACCCCATTACACTATCGGGAAAACAGGCTGGTATAGATAAAATTCCTGTATCTGCAATATTGGCAGCAATAGTAATACAAAGTGTTCCTGGTTGCCATAATTTACTTTGTGAAAGTCCTTTTTCATTATAGGTTTGAGAATATTCTGAAATATAAAGATTTGCATTTTTTACATCTGCTGTTTGAATAAATGGATATTTTCCATCAAACAAAGATGGATCATTTCTTGGACGATGTTTAGAACGCCCCCGAGAGATTGTACCCATTTCATCTAGTCTAACTTTCTTCCACTCAGTTGCCATTTTCTGCTATTCCTCTTTTGTTTTGTTTGGAAGAGCTGTTAAAGGTATTTCCAAAGTACTAATAGTAGTAAGCTGTTTTATAGCAGTCTGGCGCAATAATTCCAGCCTTTGACTCTGCTCAGTTTTCTGTTCTATTAAGATTGCATTATAGCTTTCAAGATTAGCAAGAACCAGGAGCTGTCCGATGCTTGCATAATCACGAATATTACCTTTTTTGTTCGGATTCTCCAGCCGCCATTCTTTTGCAGTCTTTCCAAATAAAGCAACATTTAACAAGTCTGCTTCATCTGCATAAACAAATGACTTTTGTGCTGCAGTAAGCTCAGGTAAAATCAAGTTTTCTTTTATTGCATCTGTATGAATACGATAATTCAGTTTTGTAAGCTCACGATTTAAATTCCAATTGAGAGATAATCGTGAGTTTTCATCATTCTTTAATCGCTTATAATCTTTTATAATATAAAGCTTAAATTCTGGAGAAAGCCAGGAAGCAAATTCCAACGCTATATCAGAATGTGCATAAATGCCTCCGCCATATCTGCCAGATTTTGTAATTATTCCTTTTCCGCAAAGATTTTCATTCCAGTCTTTTATAGAGAAGGTAAATGCATTTGTACCGGCATCTGTTTTAAACGTATCGAATTCGCTACGTTTAAAATCTGGATTGTGCAGTACTTCCCATAATCCAAGGAATTCAATAATATCACGGCTTCTAAGCCAGCTGTGAATTGTAATTCTTGGGTCAGAACTTCTGTAGCGTGCAATATCAGTTAATGAGATATATTCATTTTCAAAATCAGTTGTGTAAATGCCAATTTCAATACCTTTCGCATGAATGGTTTCTTTTATATTTACTTTACGCATTCTATATCTCCTAAATAAGGCGAATTCGCCATAATTAAATATTACTAAAGTGGTAAATTTCGACCACTTTTTTTATTTAGGGTTTATTACAAACCCTAAAAACGGCGAAGTCAAGGCTTTAAGCGTTCGCGTGCCTTGACTCGACGTATTCTTCTAGCCCAAGTTCTTTAAGATTGGCATTTATCGTTGCCATAAGGTTATTACTTTCGTCCTGAAGTTTATTAAGTTCTACATGAATCTCTTTCATGCGTTCTTCAAAGTTTTCGTCATCTTCCATAACTTCTGCAACGCCAACATAAGCACCTGGAGTAAGGGAATAATTTTTCTCTGCAATTTCTGCACGGGTAGCGATTTTACAAAGACCTGCGATATCAGCATAAGTGCCTTCGCCAAATTTGTCTGTGAGCCAGATTGCCTGTTTTATTATTTCTTCATTTTCCTTTATATTGGCAATCATGTCTTCATTAGCCTGTTTAATGGCTTTCTTCGATTTGCGGTCTGCTTGGGCTTCTGCCTTCTGTGCCGTCTCTTCACAAATCTTAATCTGTTCCTGTGTGATTGCTAAAATTTCATGAAGATGCTCAATACTATTACATTCTGTGAGTAAGTCTCGTTTCTCCAAATCGTCTATGAATAAAGCTCCTGCACGGATAGCATCGAAGTATTCTTCAAGTACAGCCTTGTACTTTTCTATTTCACCCCGATAAAGATGAACAATGCTGGTAAGATTTTTAATCTGCCATTTTGTCCATTCGTTTAAGTTGCGGTCTACAACTGTAAAATAATTGCGGGCATCTATAAAAAGCACCTTGTTTTTAAGTTCATCCTTTTTGCCTTTATCAAAGAACCAGAGGGTACAAGGAAGACTAAGCGTATAAAAGAAGTTATTTCCAACACTGAGGATTACATCTACGTCGCCTGTTTCTACAAGCTTTTGGCGGATGTCGCGGTCTGCATGCTGGCTGTCTGTTGCAGAGGAAGCCATAACAAAACCGGCACGACCAGTTTCATTCAGATATGCATAGAAATAACTTATCCAAAGATAGTTTGCGTTTCCAATTTCTTTTGTTTTTTCATTGTAGCCAGGAAGTCCAAATGGGAGGCGGCCAGCGTTTAGAGCTGCTTCGTATTTTACTTTGTTTACGTTGAACGGCGGATTAGCCATTACAAAATCACATTTACCTTCAAGTTTGTGATAATCGTTGTAGAAGGAATTTGCTTCGTCTCCGCTGATGATTTTTGCATTAAGGCCGTGAACTGCCATGTTCATCTTACAAAGCTTGGCATTGAACTCAACTTTTTCCTGGCCAAAGAAAGTGAGTTTGTCACTGGCGTTAATTCCGTTAGCGTTCACAAAATCACCAGAGCTTACGAACATACCACCAGAACCACAGGCAGGATCAAGAATCTTTCCGTGTGTCGGCTGGATGATATTTACAATCATTCGAACCAGAGATTTTGGTGTAAAGAAAACGCCGTCATCACTGGCGATGTTTTTTGCAAACTTGTTTAAAAAATATTCATAAATACGGCCGATTACATCATCTTTAATTTCGTTGAGAGCATCATTATTGAAAAGGCGGAGCAAGTCTTTGAGTAAGTCATTTTTGAAAATTGTCTGATAGTTTTTCGGCAAAATACCTGAAAGATCCGGGCATTCTTTTTCGATTGCTTCCATTGCCTTATCTACAGCTTCTCCAAGATTTTTGTCTTTTGGAAGATTTAAGAGATAATCGTAGCGGGCATTTTCGGGAAGGAAGATTGCACTCTTTGACTTAAAATCACTTGATTCAACAGGAAGCTTTACTCCGTTACGGCTTGGACGGTCTTTGAGAATTTCTGCTTCTACATATTTAAAACGTGTAAAGGCATATCGAAGGTAAATGAGACCAAGGACAGGCATGCAGTATTCCTGCGAACTGAGTTTTGAACCTTCACGTAAAGCATCTGCACTTTCCCAGAGGTCGTTTTCTAGTGATTTTATGTTGTTTTGTGACATTTATTACCTACTTTATAAGAGATTATTATAGCATGATTTAATCAACTTTTCTTTTAAAGCTTCTGTAGTAATTCACATATTCTAGAAGTCATGATTAACTATATAATTTTACAGCCCAGTTCCAACAACATTTACATAAACCAGATCTGAACGGCCTTTCTGGTCTGTAACAACAATTTCGTAATAACCTGGGCCTGGAGTCCATTCCAGACTTTGTCCTGGTTTTGTACGTCCAACAAAGTTCATTCCTTCAAACCACATCAGCTCGGAAGTATCAGCATCTGCATTTGCACAAAGCATGATTTTATTTTTAGACTGATCTTTCAGGCGGAAAACGTAATCTGTGCCGCTCATTGGAGAAATGATTTCTGGTGGGAATCCCTGTCTTCTTAAATCCATTTTCAGTTCGTCTGGCGGATATGAAGGAGGAATAATTCTTGGTAATCCCGCTTCTTCAAAGAGCTGCTGCAAATCGCTTGGCCAGAATTCTCTTATGATAGATTTAACATAAGGATTTTCATCTGGAGTTTCGTCTGTACGGTAACCGGTTCTGCTGTCTATATTAATTTTTCTGTGGATTTTACATTTTTCAATTGGTGAAACACCAGGTATAAACCAGGCTAGTTCTGTATGATTGCAATTTTCTGTAGGAAGTCCACCACTTACTGCGCATACTGGAATTTGTGTACATCCTTCCGGATGCATCTCCCTTGGAAGCCGCTGATTAACTGGTAAATCTGATAAAACAGAATAAGCTACATCAAAAAGCAAGGGAGCTGCCATCTGACGTCCAATAAATGAGTTGTTCCCTTCCCCATCGGCATTTCCAATCCAAACAATACAAACGTAACGGTCAAAAATTCCGGCCGACCAGCAATCCTTAAAACCAATTGAAGTTCCAGTTTTATAAGCTACAGGAATATCTTGTATATCCACAGGTTTTGTCTGGTATGGTGGTGTATTATCTTCAAGCATTTTTCTTACAATGAAAGAACTTTCTTTTGTCAAAAGACGTTTTCCATCTCCAAGTTTTGCCTTAGGAATAAAGTTGATTTCATGCAGAACTCCATTATTGGCCAGAGTTGCATACATCTTTGCAAGTTCCATCATTGTAACATCACAAGTTCCAAGAACAATTGAAAGCCCGTAATAATCTTCATCTTCCATTCCAGTTACACCAGAATCCTGCATGTATTCATAAAGATTGTAATCTTTTAAATCGCGGTTCAAAGAGATTGCCGGAATGTTTCTACTGTCTGCAAGGGCAAACCAGGCCTGCACAGGCCCCTTAAAAATACTTCCATAATTGTCCGGAGTGTATTCATTAAAAGTTTGAGGAGTATCTTTAAGCATTGTCCTGTAATGAATCAGGCCTTTCTCCAGAGCCATAGCGTAAATAAATGGTTTAAGGGTAGATCCCGGAGAACGTTTTGATGTGGTGATATTAACCTGACCGTCTATTGAATCGTTGTAATAATCTGCAGAACCAATACAGGCTATCAGTTCCATCTGTTTCCAGTCCAGAAGAACAAGAGCCCCGTTTTTTACACCAAAATGCCTGTTACGATCTATATAGGTTTTAAAAATCTGTTCACAATTATGCTGAACATCCAGTCTTAATGTAGTTTTAACAGTCTTTCTGGAATTTGAAATAAGTGGATTCGTTGAAAGATTCAGCATTTCTGTAAAATGTCTTGTTTCGTTTGGAAATTTACAGAAAACAGAAAGCTGCATATCCATAAAGATTCTTTTTTCTTCATCTTCAGGATGTTTTTCCAGCCATGCTTCAAAAAGAACTTTACGAGCCTGAATCAATTCTGAAGGAGTTCTTTTTATAGTTGGAGCACGTTTTATAGGATTTTGTGGTAAAACACAAAGCATGATATTTTCAGACAGATTCAGTTCTCTTATATTTTTATTAAAGTAATACCAGGCTGCAGATTCAAATCCTTCAATGTTTCCACCACACGGAGCTAAGTTCAGATAAGCATCTAAAATCTGTTTTTTACTGAAACACATTTCCAGATAAATTGCCTTTCTGATTTGTTTCAATTTTCCCGGAATACTTTTTGTATAAATGCCATACTTAAGTTTTGCAACCTGCATTGTGATTGTAGAAGCACCAATTCTGCGGGATTTTTTTATATAAGTTTCCCATCCTGCTTTTATAACAGAAACAAGATTTACACCATGATGGGTATAAAAGTAACGGTCTTCCTGCAAAAGAAGAGCTTCTATAAATGGCTGAGGATAATCTTCAATAGGACGATAAATTCTGTATTTATCATCACTAGTCAAAAAGACCTGGAGTAACTGTTCATTTCTATCTGAATATGATTTAGAAAACTCAATTCCTTCAAGAATATCTCCTTTCTTACTCACATATGCTACATGAATAAAAAAGGAAATAAACAGAAGGAGGAGGAAACTACCAATCCCAAGAAAGATTAGTAGTTTTCGATTTAATTTTATATCAAGCTTCATTTATAAGTTTTTACTATAAATTTTTACTTTGCAGATGCAATAGTAATTGGAGCCTGAGGAGAAAGTGCACGGATATCTTTATTGTACATGCTTTCTGCAAACATTGGAGGAACCACAAAAGTTCCGGAAGAAGCAGCCTTAGCTTTATAAACGAAAGTCTGAACAGAATCTGTTACAGTTCCGTAAAGTACAATACGATCTTCACGAATATCAATATAATCTGCATTCCATCCTGTAGATTCTGGTTTTCTTACAGACTGAATGTCAGTTTCAAGACCTGCTGGAGACATATCAATCAAAGCGATATTTGAAAGCATTCCCTTTGTAGAACGGAAGGAAATCTTAACTGTGATTGTATCTCCAACTTTGATATTACCAAGTTTACCTCCATTTTCAGACAGGTATTCACGTGTAACTTCGAGGCCATCTTTTATAGCATTCTTAGGAATAACCTTTTCATAACCAGCCTGTAATGTCTGATAGAAGAGAGGCATTGTTTTATCTGTAGTGAACTTAATCTTTTCTGCACTATCCTTGTAAGTTCCTTTTAATACAGGTTGACCTTCCAGAGCGATTTCAGTTTCTTCTTTTCCAGTTATAGAGAAGGCCTTGTAAACTTCACTCTTATCCTGATATGCATAACTTTCGAAAGCACGGATTGCAGCAGAAGTTGAATATGTGTTGTAGTATGAATTCTGCAAATAATTACAAAGTTCTTCTACTTCACCACCCTTAATATCTTTAATTCTCTGAGGGAAATATGTAGATATTACATCGATGTAAGTAGCAATATAGTGTAAGTCGTTATGATACATCCATGAAGAATCGAATGTCTTCTTAAGTTTAATCTTAAAGAGGATATCGTTGGCCTTTTTATCAAGTTTAAGCATTGCATAAGAAGCGGCAAGATAAAGTCCTTCATAATCAGTTGGAGTATAATTGCTTCTTGTAATGTCAGATTCAAGACTTTCAATATAAGAAGTTGTTACAATTCCACTCTTAGTAAGAACATAAATTGCGTAAGAACGAAGATAGATTGAGTATGATGATGTATTGCTGTCAGAAGCAATGCGTTTTACAGCACCCAGAACTTTTTCAACTAAATCATCAGAAACATAGAAGCCTTTAAGCTGAGCATCAATCAGGAATTCTGCACAATACAATGTAATAAATGGATCTACAGGACTCTTACTTGTCCAGTAACCAATATTACCATCAGATTTCATACGAGACTGAATAATTCCAACAGTATTTGCAATCATTTCTTCTGCATCTTTATGAGTTTTTCCACCAGCCTTCACAAAATCTTCGTAAAGATATGGATAGCCCTTACTTGTAATCTGTTCTGCACATCCATATGGATAATTTGCAAGATAGAAGTTTAATCCATCAAGGAAGCTTGCAGGTACATTTGATACAGAAACTTCGCGTTTTGCAAATTCATCATACAATCTGTGATTTACATCAACTTCTACACTTGATTTTTTAGAAAGACCAGCATTAATTAAAACCTGATAAGGCATTGAAGGTCTAACACTCAAAGTAGAAGAAAGTGATATAGATTCAGTTGCATCGCTAGCTGTGAACTTAATTTCGGCTGCACCAAGAAGGTCTTTTGCCTTAACCTTAAAGTTTACAGTTGAATCTTTTCCTTCTGCAATTGTCATTGTATAAGTTGATTCGCCTGCAATTTCAAGATGCTGACTTGGCTGAGCTTTAAGAATAATCTTATTATTTCCAGAACCCTTATGATTATTTGTAACAGTTACGTTTACATCAAATTCATCGCCAGGAGCGGCAACAAGTGGTGTAGTTGGTGAAATAATCAAAGGATTTCGGGCAATTACAGAAGTCTGAGTAACACCCATTTTTGACTGAGAAACAGCAACTGCCATTACTCTTAAACTTCCATTGAAATAATCAGGAACATGATAAGTTACAGAACGTGTTTCTGGACCAGACTCAATTACTCCTGACCAGTAAGCAACTGATGCATTCTGCTTTCGCTTAAATGGATTCAAGTTCTTTGCGAGCATTTCCATTTCGGCACCACCACCAGTTGCAGAAAGAGTCTTAAGAATTTCGTATTCAGGAAGTACAAGATCCATTGTTTGTGTAGTACGAACTTCAAGAGCACGTTTTCTAAAGAAGCGTGAAAGTGGATTTGGAGTATTATATTTTGCTACCTGTAAAATACCTTCATCAACAGCAAAGATAACAATTCTACCTTTGTCAGAAGAAGAATAATTGATTGTCAGGTCAGTTCCAGATTTTACTTCTTCAGGAACAGTCAATTTAATAGTATTTGTTCTCTTTTCACGTCCAACAGAGAAAGGAATTGCTCCATAACAGAATGGACTCATAAAGATTTCATCAGACTTTACAGAACGAGAGAACATTACATTGATGTAGCCGTTTCCTTCCAAATCTTCAGGAATTTTAATTGTCTGAACAGTAGAAAGATTGCTTGTCTTGAACCATTTATAAGTATAAACATGTTCACGTTCAATTGTGATAAGTCCAGTTCCTTCATAAGGAGCTTTAATAAAGATTTCTGCTGTAGAACCTGGATTTAAATCTTTACTCTGTAATTTAAGTTCAAGTTCTGCTGTACGAGTAAGACTACGAGAAATATTTTTATCACCAACAATTGTGAAATTTATTGTGTTATAAACAAGACCGTCTTTATCAACCAGGGTAATCTTATATTCACCAGGAGTTTCAGATGGAAGTGTAATTTCAGTTCCTTCTTTTGAAATACTTAAAGATCTTTCAGAAACAGGATATGTTTTCTTTACAGACTGATATTTATAAAGTCCGTTTGACTGTTTTACCAGAGTTGAAATATAGCGGACATCTTCAATCTTAAGAGTAACATCATTAACATTAATCTGTTCAAGATTCTGATCGATTGCAATAAACTTAAGTTTTCTTACAGAATTTGAATTAATGTAATCAAGTTTTCCATCTGCCTTATAACCAATTAAATATTTAAGAGGAGAAACGTAAACGCTTGCCTGACTTGAAACACTGCGTCCACTACCCTTTTCAAAACCTTCTGCATAGAACTGAAGACGATATGTTGCTTTTTCATATTTAGCCATATCAATGTCGTATGCAGTTTCACCTTTATCATCAGTTGTTTTTGCACCTAAGAATTCTTCGAAAGACTTGCCCTTGTAGAATGGATCTGAGAAGTAATAATCTGAATAACGATAAAGAACAGGGAAGCCTGGATTAAGAGAAATCTGTGCCTTAATTTCATTTCCAGCTGCAGGAGTTCCAAAAAGATTTTTCAAAGAAACAGTTCCTTTAAGCTGGCCTGGATTAATCCATCCTGTAGCAGGAAGAGGATCAAATGAAGTTGAAATAGACAAAGTATCAGGCATAAATTCTTCAACTTTAATTGTTTCTGAAGTAAGGAAGTTTCTTTCTGTATAATCTTTATGATAAATAAGTTTGTAAAGATTTACAGTGTAATAACCAGTTGGAGAATAATCCTGAGTTGTAAAATTAAACTCTTCAAAACCTGAAGAAGAAAGTAAAACTTTATTGTTGTAAACTACATTTGAATTTGGATCTTTAATTTCCATTTCAAGTGGAGTTCCTTCAATATTTATGTTCCAGTCACCAGCTTTTGCAATAAATGCTAAATGAGCTGTTTCTCCCGGTCTGTACATTCCTCTATCACTAAAGAGATATGCAGTAATACGTTTTGGATCAGAAGTTCCGTATTCTCCACCAATATCATAACTTGAATAATCAAGAGAACGACCATTTTCTGAATATGGCATAAATGCCAGATCATTTGCTGTTTCAACAATATATGCAGTAGGAGCATGTTCTCCAGAGTAATTACCAATTGAAGGAAGTTTTGCATGTCCATTACTGTCTGTCTGAGTGGTAACCAAAGTATTTCCATTCAATCCTACAACTCTTACAGTTGCATTAGCCTGAGGATTTCCACTTGAAATAGACTGAACAAATATATCTCTTGTACCATCTGTATTTCTCTTCATAATGAAACCGAGATCTGTTACAAGAATCAAACGTTTATCATTAAGTCCAGAATAATAAGATGATGTTCCCAGAGAATTTTCTTTTTCAGCTACCTGGAAAAGGAAAAGTCCGTTCTTAAGGTTCTTAGAAATATTTGTCTTAAGTTTGTCAGTAAAATCATAAGAGAAATAAGAGATTTCTGAATCAGAATAATTTGGTACAGGAATTTTGATAATTTCAGATTCAGCAATATTATTTTCGTTGAAAGAATATGAATTGAAGCGGAAATTTTTCATATTTCCATTAGACATAGAAATAAGATGGTTAACATCTTTTGGCATGATTCTTGAAAGTCTAACATAAGCTGTTTCTACACCACGAGAATACAAGGCCATTTTCTTGCTTCCAGAAAGTGAAAGAATTGTTCCTTCTGACATAATAGCAAGCTCTTTTGGATATAAAGGAACTTTCAAACAAGTTTCATAAGCATTGATTTCATTATCAAAACGAAGTTTATATCCACCAAAGAAGTTAATTCCACCAGAAAGTTTTACATAGATATATCTGCCAGCAGTTGCTTTATATCTGAATGAGTTTAAGGTTGTAGCTGGCTCTGGTGTTGGAATCAATTCATAAGAAATCTTTTTACCATAATCTTCAAGTAACTGATCTGTTACATAAGTTGTAGACCAGTTGCAATTCTTAGCGGCTTTCCATCCTTCCATTTCAGGACGATCTTTTGGTAATTCATAAATTTCAAGATGTTTTGCAAGTTCTTCTACAGAAACAGAACCTTTTGTATCAATAACCAGCATCTGATCATAATTTTGAGAATCATTTTTTACCAGTTCAGTTGAAATATCGTAGATTTTTACAAAGTCACTCATACCAGGAACTGTTACAAGAGAAGAATCTTCATCTGAAGAAGTTCCACCAATCTGAGCCTGAACTCCCTTAGAAAGCACAATTTTCAAATCTGAAGTATATGGAGGGATTGGGAGGATATCTGAAACCAGATAAGCTTCTGTTAATCCTTTATTAAAAGTAACCTGGAAATTAACATTATCTGTTTTTGAAGTTTTTCCTTTAGAATCCAGATAAAGCAGAGACATAGACAAAGCCTTCTGAACTGTATCTTTATTCATTGCATGTGAAGCATAAAGAGTTGCAGTTACGCGTTTTTCTGCAGGATCTTCAGGATTAATATAGAATTCTCCACTTGAAAGACGAACTGTAAAAGGTTCTGTTTTAAATGTGAAATCATTTTTTACCTGAACAGAATCTGAGAAAATAGCATTTGGCATTACAATTTTATATTTTGTATCTAAGAGCCAATTTTCCACCGGTGTAAAGCGGAGACCATCATCATCAACCCAGGTCCATTCACCGGCAATTGCAGGGGTTATAGTAATTTCTGCACTTGGTTTTCCGTCTGCATCTTCCAGCTTAGCAACAGAACCATCAAAACTTACATAAAGTGTATCTGGTTTTCCTTCAGAATCCAGTCTGCTAGAAGGTTCATAAACATTATATCCTACAGAAATCTTATCTTTTGCTGTAGTTTTTGGAAGCTGTTTATTTTCACTTTCTTTTGTATCTTTTCCACCACACGAAAAAGAAACAAAAACCATAGCCGATATTAAAAGAGCGGCACAAACTTTTGTAATAAAATGTTTTTTCATATTTCTTCATCTCCTGCTTATCTTGTATACCGCTCTAACGGTCACTCAATAATTTTAAGTATGATAAAAATTCTAAGACAGAAACTTCCTTTCCCGGATTAAAGTTCTTTCCATCTGGAAGATTCATAAATTCATTTTCAACAACGCCAAGGACAGCATCGAAATCTACATTTTCAAGAACAATGTCTGCTACTGGACTCTTTGCGTTTGCCATTTTTGAATAACGACTTGAATAACGTGTAGCAAGTTTTGGATTTCCTTTTTTCATCACATAAAGATTCCAGAGGAAACGGGCACAGGCTACTCTGTTTATTGTTTCAGCATTGGTGATTGTAACAGCAAGCCCTTTTGAATTTTCAGGGTCACCTGCAGGATTAAAAAGTCCAGCCTTTTCAACTTTATCAATCAACTGACTAGATGAAAGTTTTGTTCCTCTTGTTAAGTCTTCTAAAAGTGAAGTATTTTCGGCAGTCAGTTGTACCATTAATTCTTTAGTAAGAGCAGCAGTTAAACTGTAATTACTGTTATTTGATGAAATGCCTGAATTATACAAAGTCCAGACTTTATCGCGGAATTCTTTGTAAACGGCTCTGTAACTCTGACGATTCTGGTTATCAAATTCAATAAAAGCCTGATCTATAAGTGCAATTGCTTTATCATATTGTTTCTGCTGATACAAAAGTTTTCCTTTTTCAAGCAGAATGATTGAATTGTTTGGATCAAAAGAAAGAATTTCATTTGCCTTATCTATAGATTTATTTAAATCTTTTTCCAGTTTAGTTCCGAGCAAAAGAACGTAATCATCACCACCCTTTGTTGCTTTTGCCGAGTTGTAACAATCTAAAGCTTTTTTATCCTTACCTTCCATAAGATAAAGAATACCGTCGATTGCAGTTATATGAGCAATAATAATTGGTTCAAGATGACTTTTTGATAACTGTTCACCAATATTATCATGAAAAATCTTTATAGTTGACGGATCAATTTTTCCTGTTAATAAATAGTCTGAATCAATAAGAATAAATCTGTCTTCATAAACAGAAATTTCTTCCATCAGTTCCTGATTCAAATCTGTTGTCTGAAAAACATCCTGCTGAAGAGTTGTTGCACAGGAAGTAAACAGACTAACAGTTGCCACTAAAAATAATAAGAAAAGATTTTTCTTCATTAGCAGAACCTCTACTTTTTGTTATTTTATTTTCCAAGCATTAAGCTTATTATCAATTGAAAGAGAAATACTATCTACTTTTTTATCTCCGTTCAAATCTATAAATACTGGAACACCATAACCAGTAATTGGGAATCCCCCAAGATATTCAAGATTTGTATTTAATCCGTAAATTGCATTTGATTCGCCGCTAAGGAAAATATCATCCGACTTATCACCATCATAATCTGTAATTGTCAGATAGCCTGATTTAGCAGACAAATTTGGAATTTTTACTTTTATTACCGAACCGTTAAGTCCTATCTTAAATAAAGTTCCATCTTCTGAAAGTGCCAGCAGAGAATCATTTACATATTTAACATTCATAAAGAAAACGCCATCCAGAAGCTGAGGATATCCTTCCTGCAAGTTTCCTTCTGCATCCCACACAGAAAGTTCACCTGCCTGAGTGATAAATGCAACATAAGTCTCCTGGAAAGCCTCAAAAATACATGGAGAACCAAATCCAATTCCTTCTACAGGAATCATGGAATCTTCCAGAGAGCCTGCATTATTTTTGATAAGATGAATTCCTCCAAGGAAGCCTTTTTCATAAATTGCAAGATAATCTTTATAAACTGAAGGACTTGTCTTAATCTGATCGGCAATATCAAAATCATACTCTTTAAGTTCACCCTTTTCATTCACCAGAGTAATAATATTATCCTGACCAACTAAAACTAAATTATTCTGATAGACAGTTGGCTGACAGGTTGTTTCAACTCCAGTCATAATAGGGAAACCTTTTACATCTTCAAATTTATCATCAATAAGATAAACAAGACCATCTTTTGTAACAGCCCAGATATCACCGGAACAGTTTTTATAAGTTTCGCCTGAAGCCAGGGTGATATAAGAAAGGCTATCCAAAACTCTTTCATTTATTTCGAGACTGCCTGTATTAAGTGATTTTAAAAGATTTGGCTTCATCTGCCAGTAAATCAGTTTGCTCTTAGCACTGTTTGATTTATACAAAACTGGGAGAGCATTTCCTTCAAGGCTCAGAGGGAAACCTTCAACTTTCTGAGTCTGATTAGATTCGCAGGAAATTGAATTAAGGGCAACTGTAATTACAGAATCTTTTGTAGAAATATCAATTTTTCCAATGTTATAAAGCTGTAAAATCTTATTAAAAAGAGAATTTCCTTTTACAAAGAAAGGAACACTGCGTTCAAGATTATAGTAAAGACTTAAAGATGCAGGATTAAGTTTATTTCCCGAAAGTTTCTGCCAGATATCATCCTTATCAAGTTTAGCTCCATTTTTAAGAGCCGCATTTATTGAAATTAAATTTTCTGGAGATTGAGAGAAGTAAATATATCCATCTTTTACCATATAATAAGGTTTTGGAAGATTGATATTTAAAGCTCTCAAAAGATTTGTAATAAATTCAGGAAATTCAATTCGTGGTAAACGGATTCCATCAAGAAGAAGACTGTTATCTGTCTGTAAAATAATAGAAGAAATTAATGATTCAAACACCAGCTGACGACGTTTTTCATCAGAAACTTTAATGGCAAATACAGGGTCAGGTTTTCCTTCAAGACCAAGAACGGCATATTCATCTGAAGTCCATGAAAAAAGAATGTTATCCAGAGAATCTTTGAAAACAACTTTTGCAATATTATTTGCTTCGTTCCAGAGTTTCTGAACATTCTTCTGTCCTTCATCCATTACAGTAAAGGCAACTTCTTTTAATTCTGAAAGAGAACCAAAATTGATGATTGTAAAATACTGAACAGAAGAAGGTAATTTTGGAAGCAAATCAGGAACTTCAGATCTTTTGCTGATAAGTGACATAAGAGCATTTGCATCTGCTTCTGATTTTTCAAATGGAACTTTCAAATCAATCTTAATATTTTCATCAGAAATGCCAAATTCAATTTTACTTAATTCTTTTTCTGACAAAGAGTTTGCAACAAATTTTATATAAGGATTTTCACCTGCAAACAGATTTATAAGTTTTTTACCGTTTGCAACAATTCTAAATGGCTGGGTAAGTTTTTCCTGCATAGCCTTAAGTTCTTCTACCGTAAATTCAGTCGAATTATCAAAAGAAGTTGCAGTATTAAACAAATCAGCATTTGCAGAAATTATAAGAAGATTTTTACGTATTTTAATGTAGATAGTCATAGAATCATCAACTTTATATTCTAAATGACTTCCATTTTCATTCTGTATATATGTAAGATTTGGAACGGAGATAAAGTTTTTCACAAGTGGATAAAGTCTTGTAACTCCGGAAAGAAAGCCCATATCTATAATTGCAACATAATTATTATCTTCATAAAGAGCTGCATCTACCCTTCTGGATAAAGCAAAAGCTAATAATTTATTCTTTCTAAGTTTTGATTCGCGGATTTTATAAAAATCAGAACGGAAATTTGAAAACTGTGGATCAGCCAGAACTACATCCATAGCTTTAAGATCAATCAGAGGCTCTGCCGCATGATAAATAGAATCTGTTCTTATATAAAGGGAATAATTATTTGGAAGAGCCTTTACAGATGAATCTTTCTGTAAAGCACAAAAAGACAACCAGCCACAAATTACAAGCAGAAGTCCTAAAATAATAAATAAAATTGTAAGCAGAAGTTTTACAATGAAAGGCTTTTTCTTTTTGTTTTGATCAACATTATTACTCATATTTTAATTTTAAATAATATGTTATAGAAATTCAATCTATAACATAGTTTTCTAAATAAAAAAAAGTGACTGTGATATGAATTATGCTTCACATCGTCAGTCACTTTAATCAAACGCTAAAAACGCTTAAATACATTCAAGACCATCGTCTAAACCTAAATCTAAGGATGGAGGAACTATTTCGTCCAGCGGCAGAATGATTCTTGCAATTGTTTCGCAACCCTTACATTCTACCTGGAGACATTCCTTCTTAATTCCCAGCTGTTTAAGCATAAGGATGATAATTATAAGTCCCAGTCCAGAACCTTCTGTCTTATCAATATCAGTTAAAGCTTCTTCCATGCTACTGTATTTTTTAGCACTTTCCATTTTTGTCTGAATACGCTTTGTTTCAGCATCAGTCAAAACAGACTTATTGATAACTTCAACTGTCAGTACCTTATTTTTAAGAGACAATAAATACTTTATGTAAAGATCTTTGTCCTTTTGCAATTGCTGATAATGCTCTTTATTTACAGTTGTTTCTGCTGAAAAAGTAATCATTCCCTGTTTGTAATCTTCGGGATTATTAATATCTAAACCTTTCTCCGCAAAATAAACTCTCTTTGCATTTGCCTTATTGGCATTAGCCAGAAGTTCTCCAGAACTGTAAGATAAAGAACTTAAAATCAGTTCCTGATTGCAAGCCTGCAGAAATACAAATAGAAGATTATTTACATATTCTTCTATTTCTCTGGACAGTGAGTAGCTTACAATTTCAATCGTTTCTCCATTTTCTACTGCAGTTTCAATTTGCTGTGGATCCAATGGAGTTTTAATATCTTCAATTCTCATTGTATGTATATTATACCAAAACAATAAAGATATAACAAAAAAAAATTTAATCTTTTTTCAGTTTTTTATTGTTTTTTCAAATTTTTAACCAAAAACTCCAAAAGAAGTTAAAAGTAATATAAATAAAAGCACAGGAGCTATATATTTTACCATTACGACATATAGTCCGCGGCGTCTGAATTTTTCGCCATTAAGAGCAATTTCATCCACCATCATTTGTGTTTTACAAACCCAGCCAACAAGTATACAGGTAAGAAGACTTGTAACTGGCATAAGAATGTTATTACTAATGTAATCAAGTACATCAAGAAGCTGTCCTTTTGTAACACCAGGAAGGTTTGCTTCAAAGTAGAAAACATTGAATCCAAGACAAACAATAACCGAAATTACAAAAGTAAATGCAGCCATTATTACAGAAGCCTTTTTTCTACTCCATTTGAATTTATCAATCATACTTGAAACAATTGCTTCGAGGATTGAAACAGAACTTGTTAAAGCTGCAAAAAGAACCATAACAAAGAAGATTATTCCAATAAAATTTCCAAAAGCTCCAAGAGAATTGAAAATTTCAGGAAGAGAAACAAACATAAGGCTTGCACCTCTAGTCATTCCTCCTTCACCCTTAAATACATACACAGCAGGAATAATCATGAGACCTGCAAAAAATGCAATAAGAGTATCAAAAAGGGCAATTCTATTTACAGATTTTACAATACTAACATCTTTCTTCATGTAAGAACCAAAAGCAATCATTATACCCATGGCTATACTTAATGAATAAAAAAGCTGTCCCATTGCATCCAGACAAACTGAAAGAAATTTTTTGACTGTAATTCCTTTTAAACTTGGAATGATGTAATAAGATAAGCCCTGAATTCCTGTTCTTGTTACACCGTTAGAATCTGTAGTCTTAATAGTAAGTGTATATATAGAAATAAATACAATAATAACTACAAGAATAGGCATGAGGATTTTAGAGAATTTTTCAATTCCTTTTTCAACACCTCTAAAAACAATATAAAAACTTGCCGCTGCATAAATTGCCGTAAACAAAATTGGCTGCCAGATATTCTTTGTAAAAGCATTAAAATAATCTGGATTTACAGCATCAGCTCCATGCCAGGTGATATAAGTAACCATGTATTTTGTAACCCATCCACCAAGTACACAATAGTATGGATAAATGATAAGAGGGATTACAAATGAAAAAACGCCCAGAAAAGCCCATTTCTTATTCAATTTTTTATAAGCTGTTAATGGACTTTCTTTTGTTTTACGACCAATTGCTATTTCTGTTGCTAAAAGAGTAAATCCAAATGTCAAAGCAAGAATAAGATAGATTACAAGAAATAATCCACCACCATCCTTTGCGGCAAAATATGGGAAACGCCAGATATTTCCCAAACCAACTGCACTACCTGCTGCAGCAAAAACAAAACCAATAGACCCCGTAAAAGAGTTTCTTTCACCTTTTGTGTTTTCCATAAATAAGTATCTCGTATTAATTAATTTTTTCGGGGTAAGTATACCACAATGAAGAATTTTAATCACAAGGCAGAAAGATTTTGAAAAATATATTTTTATACAATTATCTTAGAGATAGGCAAAAAAATCTCATGCTATACTTTAAATTATCAGGAGGCATAGAAGAAATTTTATGGCATTTTTTAAGAATTTTAAATCTGTAACATACTGTGTTGCTCAATGGGCAGACCACATTAGCGAAGAAGAACTGAGAAAAGAAGCAGACTGGCTTCAAAAATATATTGGAATTGATAAAGTATATCTGGAAACTTTCAGAGGTTCTTTTGCAAAAAAAGAACAAATCTTAATGATTAAAAAAGTTCTGCAGGAATACGGCATTGAAGTTAGCGGAGGAATTACAACTGTAACTCCAGATTTGAATGAATCAGATAAAAAAAGACACAGGCTTTTCGAAACCTTCTGTTACTGCAACGAACCAATGAGGGCCCGCTTAAAAGAAGTTTCAGAATATACTGCAGGATTTTTTGACGAATTCATCATCGACGATTTCTTCTTTACCCAGTGTATGTGTGACGACTGCCGCAAAGAAAAAGGCAACCGTTCCTGGGAAGAATTCCGTCTTGCAAAAATGAAAGAAGTTTCTGAAAATCTCATTATAAAACCTGCTAAAAAGGTAAATCCTGATATCAAAATCATCATAAAATATCCAAACTGGCGGGAAAGCTATCAGGAAACTGGTTACAATCCGGCTGAACAAAAAGATATTTTCGACGGCATTTACACAGGTACAGAAACCCGCCACGGAGCTCAGCAGGATCAGCATCTTCCACGTTATTTAAGTTATTCTCTCCCACGCTATATGGAAAATGCTTCACCAGATAGAAATGGTGGCGGATGGTTTGACCCATTTGAATGTGACAGAATTGATTCTTACCTCGAACAGGCTTATCTGACAGCTTTTGCAAAATGCAAAGAAATTATGATGTTCTGCTGGCCTGCACTCTACAATAATAAAAGAGCAACTCCTCTTGGCTTCCAGTACAATAAACTGGATAAAATTCTTTCTTCCTGTGATAATCCAATTGGACTTCCTGTTTATATTCCATTTAATTCTCAGGGCGAAGATCATCTTGAAGATTATTTAGGAATGATTGGAATTCCTTGTGATCCAACTCCATATTTCCCAAAAAATGGCAGCGTTCTTATAACGGCCTCTTCACTGAAAGATAAAGATATTGTTTCTAAAGTGCAGAAGTTTGTTGCAGATGGTGGAAAAGTATTTGCCACAAGCGGATTTATGATTGGAGCTCTCAAAGCCGAAGAAAATGGCGGCCAAAAAATTTCAGAAATAACATCTATCCGCTACAGAGACCGTCGTTTAGATGCAGATGAATTCCAGGTGACAGTAAGTGGTCTTTACGGAAGAAATTATGTAAAATCATCCTGCCCTGTTTCATTCCCTCTGCTGGAACACAGAAACAACGCCAGCTGGTCAAAAATAAACGCTGGCCATGGTGAATATCACGAAAGTATTGTTATGTATGAAACTTATGGTCAGGGAATTTTCGAAGTAATCAATCTTCCTGATATGCCTTCAAGAATTCGTGATCTTCCAAAAGAAGTGCTTACAGCCTTAAGATTCGAACTTTTGGGTGGTGGAAAAATCTGGATTGATGGTGGTTACGGAGTTTCTCTCTTTACTTATGATAATGATACTTTCGGTCTTTACTGCTACACAAATGATGGTTGTGCTCCGGTAGATTTTAACATTCATATTAAAGGAAAAGTTGAAAAGCTCTCAATTATTCCAGATGATGATCATATGCCAAAATGGAGACCAATGGAAATTAAACCTTTATACACCAAAGCTCTGGACTTCCATGGTGAAGAAACAGAAAGTGTTTTCCACACCAGAATAATTCCGGGCGATTTCCAGTTCTTCAAAATCGGGCTTTGACTATCAATTTATTAAGCATTATAAATATAAGCTATGATTTACGAACCTTTAGAACTCCCCGAGGCAGGTTCAACCGTTGTTGTTGGAATGTCCGGGGGTGTTGATTCTACCCTCACAGCACTTCTTTTAAAACAAAAAGGATGCAAAGTTATTGGCGTTACCATGTCTATGTGGGATGGCCATTTTCCTGAAGTAATTGCAGAAAAAGCTTTTCACGAAGCCTGCTATAGTCCGGGAGAAGAAAAAAACTTTGAAGAATGTGAAAAATTCTGCAAGGAACAGGGAATCGAATATCACGTTATTGATGTGAGCAAAGAATACAACCAGGAAGTTCTTGAATATTTTAAAAGTGAATACCGGTCTGGAAAAACTCCAAATCCATGTATCCGTTGTAACCGCTTTGTAAAATTTGGAGCTTTACTTGAAGGGCTCAAAAAAATCAACATAAATTATGATTATTTCTGTACAGGCCATTATGCCATGCTGGTTCGTCCAAAAGAAGGACTTTGGGGCAGCGACAAAAAACCTGCTATGATTGCCTGTGCAAATGATATTTCAAAAGATCAGACTTATTTTCTTTGCAGACTGCCGTCTGAAATTCTGGAAAAAGTTCGTTTCCCACTTGCCCAGATAAACAAAAGCGAGGTGTTTGAACTTGCCAGAAATGCAGGACTTGAAGCAGCAAATCGAAAAGAAAGTCAGGATTTTATTGATTCAGAATATTTTGATATTCTATTCTCGGACAAACCTTCTGTTCCCGGAGATTTTGTTGATATAAACGGAAAAGTTCTTGGCCGCCATAAAGGAATAGAACATTACACCATTGGACAGCGTCGTGGCTTAGGAGTTTCAGCAAAAAATCCTCTTTATGTAATGAAAATTGACGCAGAAAAGAATCAGGTTGTTTTGGGCGAAAAATCAGAACTTTCATCAAGCTCTTTAATTGCAGATGATTTTGTATGGCCAGGCAACGTAGAACCAACAGAAGTTTTTGAAGGAATGATAAAAATCCGCCTGAGAAGTAAATCTATAATTGCAACAATTGAAAGATATACTCCAGGTCCTGAAGACACTCACCAGTATATCGGGCAGCCCTGGAAATTTACATTTGACCAGATGCAGTCAGCTGTAACTCCAGGACAATCGGTTGTAATTTACAAAGATAACGTCATTCTTGGTGGTGGAATAATCGTAAAATAAATGATTTAAGCAGCTTTTTCTTCAGTCTTTGGAGTTTTACTTCCAAAATAAGCTAAAGCTGCACCACAAAGAAGTGCGAACACACTGCCGGCTCCCTTACCAAATGAATCAATTGCAGAAAAGCCTGGGAAAACATTTATTACAGAACCAGCGATTAGTCCCAGGATGACTGCATAAGTCTGATTTGGAACTTTTCTGAGCAGAAGTTTAATCAACCAGGCACCGCCAAGAAGTCCTATAATCACCCCTACACCATTTGGCAAAAGCAAAATCAAAGCATGTACAAATTCAGAAGGATTAAAAAGCTGAGGAATTGCTGTAATGATGATTGGATACACGCCCATAATCAGCATGATAAGTGAACCAGAAATTCCTGGAATAATCATAGTAACAGCGCCAAGTATTCCTGCAATAAAAATAATAAAGGCAAGATTCCATGTAAATGGTGGAAGTTCAAACTCTGCAGGACCCGCATCAAGTTTTTGTTTAAGAATATAAAAACCAACAATTAAAGCAAGGCCTGCTAAAATACAAATTACAGAAGAAATAATTCCAGCAAGAGACTTTTTATTATCAGTGCTGGCAGAACTTTCTTTAGGAGCTCTGTTACCAAAAACATAACTGCATAAAAGCGGAATACTTCCAAGAATTAATCCTGTAAAACAGAAATTTGTTTGTACCGGGAAATATTTATAAAGCAAAGTAATTAACTTACTGAATAAGAGAACCCCCGAAGCCATACCAAGAAGGACTGGTACAAGAAATCTCCAGTTTTTCAAAGTTCTTTTTATATTCAAACTCAAAATACTTAAGAATTCTTCATACATATCAAAAATGACTATTACAGTTCCTCCTGAAACCCCAGGAATAACATTACACATACCAATTACAATACCTTTTAAAAAGGTCAAAAGCATTCCCACTTTTATCTCCTGTTGTTTAAACTTAGACTAAGTCCAAAGCCTGTTTCAAATCATTTACAAGGTCATTTTTATCTTCAAGACCACAACTTAAACGAACAAGACCAGCAGGAATTCCAGCAGCCTGAAGCTGTTCTTCTGTAAGCTGACGATGAGTTGCAGTAGCTGGATTAAGACAGCAGGAACGTGCATCAGCAACATGAGTTTCAATTGCAAAAACCTTAAGAGCCTTCATGAACTTTTCAGCTTCAGGACGTCCACCCTTAATTACAAAAGAAACTACTCCACATCCACCATTTGGCAGATATTTCTGGCCAAGTTTATAATATTTATCTGTTGGAAGACCAGAATAATTTACCTTTTCTACCTTAGGATGATTATTCAAAAATTCTGCAACAGCCTGTGCATTTTCAACATGACGAGGCATTCTGACATGAAGACTTTCCAATCCTAAGTTCAAAATAAATGCATGCTGAGGAGCCTGGATACATCCAAAATCTCTCATAAGCTGTGCTGTAGCCTTAGTAATAAATGCACCTTCTTTTCCGAATTTTTCTGCATATACAATTCCGTGATAGCTTTCATCTGGAGTTGTAAGGCCTGGGAATAAATCTTTATGAGCCATCCAGTCAAATTTTCCGCTATCAACAATACATCCACCAACACAAGAACCATGACCATCCATATATTTTGTTGTTGAATGTGTAACAATATCTGCACCCCATTCAATTGGACGACAATTAACTGGAGTTGGGAAGGTATTATCAACAATCAAAGGAACATTATGTGCATGTGCTATACGGGCAAATTTTTCAATATCAAGAACTGTAAGAGCAGGATTTGCAATTGTTTCACCAAACATGGCACGAGTATTTCTCTGGAAAGCCTTGCTGATTTCTTCTTCACTTGCATCTGGATCAACAAAAGTAACATCAATACCCATTTTACGCATTGTTACATTTATAAGATTAAAAGTTCCACCATAAATTGAAGAAGATGCTACAATATGACTTCCTGCTTCACAAATATTAAAAAGAGCCATAAAATTTGCAGCCTGACCTGAAGATGTTAGCATTGCAGCAGCACCACCTTCGAGTTGAGCAATTTTAGCTGCTACATAATCATTTGTAGGATTCTGTAAACGTGTGTAAAAATATCCGCTTGCTTCAAGGTCAAAAAGTTTTCCCATATCTTCGCTGGTATCATACTTGAAAGTTGTAGACTGAATGATAGGAATCTGACGTGGTTCACCGTTTTTTGGTGTATATCCACCCTGAATGCATTTTGTGTTGAATGACTGCTGCATTTTTATAATCTCCATTTTATTTGATATTAGGATGACTATAAAACTTTTTGCAAATCTTCTCAATTATCCCAAGGCAACATCCAGCACCATCATAAGGGCAAAACCAAGCATAAACAAAATTGTACCAATATTCGAATGCTGACCTTCAGACATTTCTGGAACTAAATCTTCAATTACAACATAAATCATAGCGCCGGCTGCAAAACTTAAAAGATATGGAAGGATTGGTAAAACCAGACTTGATAAAAGAACTGTAAGAAGTCCAAAAACAGGTTCTACAATTCCAGATAAAACTCCCATCCAGCAGGCCTTACCCTTACTTAATCCGTTTGAATGTAAAGGCATAGAAATGATTGCACCTTCCGGAAAGTTTTGGATTGCAATTCCGAGTGCAAGTGCAAGAGCAGCTGCTTCTGTAATACTGGTAGTTCCATTCACCCAGCCGGCGTATAAAACACCAACTGCCATTCCTTCCGGAATATTATGCAAAGTTACGGCAAGAACCATCATTGTTGTTTTTTTAAGATGAGCCTTGGGACCTTCCACCGTCTGATTAATGTGCATATGAGGGGTGATAACATCAAGCAAAAGAAGAAAGAGCATTCCGATACAAAAACCAATTACTGCCGGAATAAAAGAAAGTTTTCCCATTCCACTTTCACTGGCAAGGTCTAGAGAAGGAATTAAAAGACTCCAGACAGAAGCCGCAACCATTACTCCTGCAGCAAAACCAGAAAGAGCTTTTTGAACACCAGAAGAAAGTTCCTTTTTCATAAAAAGAACACAGCCAGCTCCAAGGGCAGTTCCCAAAAATGGAATCAATAAACCTTTAGTAATAATCCAATACATACGGCCTCCTTCATTTGAATACTTATTCAAGTGTCTAGAGTAAATATAACAACATTTGAACATATATTCAAGTAATATTTCAAAATTTCTGATTTAAATCTTTTTTAATGGGGCTTTGAAACTCATTTTTCTTGGAGTGGAAACATTCTCAAATTTAACCGTATAAACGTGTTTTGTTAAATCTATTTCAAGAATTTGGCCTTTTCCTAAAATATTGTGTAAAACCATGTCGCCGGTGGAAAGCTCTGATAATTCAGAAAGTTTTTCCAGTTTATCCTGAGAATGCTTTATTTCAAGTGCAGATTTTCTTACCAGATGTTCAGGAAGTTCTACCTCGTAATTCAAAAGTTCTTTATCAACATCAAAAATAAATCGGGATGGATATCTGTAACCAAACCCCTGAACAGTTCCTTCTGCCTCTGTAAAATAAAGTTCTTTCTGAGCACGGGTGTATGCAACAAAAGCCAGTCGTCTTTCTTCTTCCATGCCATCCAGAGAATCAACTTTTTTACTTGGGAACATATTTTCATTCATCCCGGCAATAAATACAACAGGAAATTCCAGCCCCTTAGCAGTATGAATTGTCATAAAACGGATTGCATCTTTACTTGTTCCGGCATCTGCATTTGTATACAAGGCGGCATGAGCCAGATAATTTTCCAGAGTACATTCTTCACCACAGGAAGTTTCATACTCATAAATTGACTGTTTAAGCTCCGCAAGATTATCCAGGCGTTCCTGACTTCCTTCTGTTCTTAACTCCCTTTCATAGCCAGAATCATTCATAAGAGCACTAAACACTTCTGAAATCTGCATATTTGAATAAGATGATGAATACTCTTCAACCAGGCTGATAAAGGAACGGGCCTTGGTGTTTGAAAAAAGTTCATCCTCAAGACTCTTTTTCAATGCATCATATAAAGAACCGCCATTTTTTTCCTGATATTCTTTAAGGAATGCTATTCTCCGCTCACCAATATTTCTTTTTGGTGAATTAACTATTTTTAAAAAAGACAAATCATCTTTATAAGCAATCATTCTTAAATAAGAAAGGGAATCTTTTATCTCTTTTCTGTCAAAAAAAGGCTGACCGCTAAAAAGTGTATAAGTAATCTGTTTTTTCTGAAATGTTTCCTCAATAGTCCTGCTGATATAATGGGCTCTGTAAAGAACAACAATATCGCTGGCAGAATATCCTTTGTTTAGGAGTTCTGTTACCTTATCTGCAATAAAAACAGCTTCATCTTCCGCTGATTTAGCATGAAAGAAATCTACTTTTGGACCAGATGGACAGGTTGCTATAAGATTTTTTTCTATTCGTTTTTTGTTCTTACTTATCAGCGAGTTTGCAACAGAAAGAATTTCCGGGGTAGAACGATAGTTTTTCATCATCATTATAGTTTTTACATTCGGAAAGTTTGAATCAAAATTCAAAAGATATCTGATATCAGCACCACGCCAGGTATAAATTGTCTGATCAGGATCGCCCACCACAAAAAGATTTTTATGAAAATCACAAAGAACTTTCACCAGTTCATACTGAATAAAATCAATATCCTGGAATTCATCTACCATTATGTATTCCAGTCTTTCCTGCCACTTCTGTTTTATCTCCGGATTTTTCTGAAAAATATACAAAACAAATTTTAAAAGATCATTGTAATCAAGTCCGAAACATTTCTTTTCCTGATACAAATATCCGTAAAAAATGATGTCTTCTACTTCTGTAGCTTCCAGAAACTTCTGGTGAATCTGCTCTAAAGACATGCTGATTAAATCAACATAATACTCTGGCTTTTTAAAAAGTTTCTGAATTTCAATCATATCGCGGGCTTTTGCGTATGTCATTTGCTGCAGAGTCAGGCCTCTTTCTTCATAAACCAGACTCAGCATTGTATCAATATCTGAAATATCTAAAACAAGAAAACTTTTTGGATAAGAAACTGCATTAGAATCTTCCTGCAAAATACTTACACAGAATCCATGGAAAGTTGAAATATAGCCCGTGTCATTATCACCCGTAAGTTTTCGGATTCGTGAGCGCATTTCGTTTGATGCTTTATTTGTAAAAGTAACGCACAAAATATTTGATGGAAGAACTCCAACTTCATTTACAAGATAAGCAAAACGATATGTTAAAGCCCTTGTTTTTCCAGAACCGGCACCTGCAATAATTCTGATAAAACCTTCTGTTGAAGTAACGGCTTCTCTCTGTTCCTCGTTTAAATCTTCCAGTCCTTTAGACACTTAATCCCACCCCGAAAAAACTACAAATCAAATTTACAGCTGAAATTTTCCCCTTTTACCTGAAGAAATGCATTTGCACCCATTACAAGAGGAATATCTGGAGCAATATGGCCAAAATCAGCATCCATTACAAGAGGTACTCCCAAATCGCCCAGAATATCTGTAACTGCATTATACTGATTTACACCCATCATATCCTTTTTCCAGGCTGCAAGCGGGCGACCAATTAAAAATCCTGAAGCATTCTTAAACCATCCGCATTCTTTTAAATGCCACAAAGAACGCCTTATATCCATTGGACTTAAATCGCAGGCCTCCAGTGCCCAGATGATACTTTCGTTTTCAGAATTAAATTTTTCTACAAAATCAAAACGACTTCCGGCAAGATTGTTCAAAACATCAAGACAACCGCCAATCATCACACCACTAAAAGAAACTTCTTTATTTTCCGGGAAAAATCTGAGTTCTTTTTTTTGAGTCAAAATGTAAGGGCTCAGAGGATCTGCTTTTTTAGCTTCTGTTCCGTCTTCCGGCAACTGGAATTTCTTATAACCTTCAAAAATTGATTTTCGCCCTTCCATCAGTTGCAGAGTATCTTCTTCGGCAGCTTCCCAGGGCTTTCCAAAACCTGAAATATTACTTCCGTAAATTGCCTTTACACCACAGCCAGTTACAAGCGGAAAAATAAAATTAGTATTATCGCTGTAACCCATAAACCATTTTGCAGGAGACGCTTTTATTCTTTCAAAATCAATGAAAGACAAAGTTTCGCACATAAGTTCGCCGCCACCTGCAGAAATAATAAAATCAATTTCAGGGTTACAATAAAAATCTACCAGTTCTTTTGCGGCAATCTGAGGCTTGGTGGAAATTCCAATTCCATCATTCATAAAAACCGTATCACCAGCCTTAATTTTATAGCCCAGACTTTCAAAATGCCTTTTTGCTTCCTGAAATCTTGTGATATATGGTTCAATTGTGCAGCCAAAGGAAGGAGCTGTAATACCGATTGTTGAGTCTTTTCTTAAAAATGGGGGCCTTACAATTTTACTCATACAGCAGCTGAATGTTTCTTCCGTTTTTCTTCGTATAAAGACTTATCTGCTTCTGTTAAAAGTTTTGTAAGGATTGATGAAGAGGATAAATCTACAGCTCCAAGACTAATTGAAATTTCAAAAGGAAGTTCCATCTCTTTCGAAACAACTGCATTTAATCTTTTTATTTTTGCCCTGATTACATCCACCTGCTGCATAGTCATACTGCTGGCAACAATACCAAATTCATCACCACTTAGACGGGCTATAATATCACTAACACGGAAAGCTCTTTTTAAAACTTCTGCCTGTGCTTTAAGGGCTTTATCACCCATTTCATGACCATAAGTATCATTTATATTTTTTAGACCATCCATATCTGCAATAAATACCAGAGATGAATTATTAATTTCAGAAGCAATATCAATTGTACGCTGACCAATTTCCATAAAACCACGGCGATTCAACAAGTGTGTAAGATCATCAGTTTTTGCCTGCTGGGAAAGATCGTTATTTGCTTCAGAAAGATGATGATTTTCATTTGTCAGTTCTTCATTATGAACAATGTTGTTTGTATATTCGATGGCAGAAGAAATTGCACTTATCAATATTTTCAGATTGACGGTATATGCACCAAAAGTTTTTTTTCTAGGCTTTGCAACTAAATATCCGTAATTTGCTTCCCCAGAAAAAATAGGATAGATGATATACGCACCTTTCTCTTCTCTTACAGAATTAATTGGACAAAGACTTCTGTGACGGTTGAAAACAATTTCAGGTTTGTAGCTTTTTACATCGCCCTTGCGGGTTGAATACATAATCATTTCAACTTTTGCCGGTATATCTGCTTCCTGATGTTTATGCAGGAAAACTGGTTCATCATACAAACAGATTGCCAGATCTTCCATCATTGCTACATCAACCAGAAAGTTCAAATTGAAAAACAACTGTTTTAAGGTGTTTGCTGCTTTTACTAAATCGAGCAGAGAACCATATTTATGTTTTTCAAGAATTTCGTTCATGTAAAGTTCAAGAATATTTCCTTTAAGAGTTGTATCCTGACAGATTTTTCCTTCAGTATTTTTGAAAATAAAAGAAGGATCTGATTTACTAATACATCCGCAAGATTGTCTGTACACAGGGAATAAATCAGAAAAGATTTTATGTTCAAGTTTTTCGCCATTCAAAACTCTGAGAGCAATTTCTGCACATTTTGCCCCCTGCCCCACAATATTCTGATTGATGGTGGAAAGTTTTGGTGTAGAAAGACTTGCATAAATAGAATCATCAAAACTAACAATCTTAACATCTTCAGGAACAGAAACTCCTAAAGAATCAAGAACTCTATTTGCACCAACGACCATTAAATCGCTGGAAGAAACAATTGCATCAAATTTTACATCAGCTTTTGATTTTAATTTTTCTCTAAAAACTCTTTCTGCTTCTGCATCAACAAAAGCACCGTCAAAAAGAAATTCTTCGTTAAATTCCAGTCCATTTTTTTTCATGGCACTTAAGAAACATTCGTATCTTTCTTTTGCTTCAGGAGAACCAGTTGAGCAGGCAGAAATAAAGGCAATTTTTGAACAGCCATGAACTTCTTTTAGATGTTTAACTATATCATCAAAAGATTTGTTACAATTATTAACGACTGCATAACAATTTCCTGTATCAAGTTCAATCGAAGCAGAAATTACAGGTCTGTTATCTAACTGAGAAACTACTTCTTCCAGCTTCTGTTTATTCCAGAGTGAACAATAAACTGCAGAAATGATGATATAAGCGTCAATTTGTTTTGATTTTAAAAGTTCAGCCCCCGACCAATACTGATATTCAAAAATTCCTGGAGAATCATGACTGAACAAAGTTTGAGTTATAAAAACATTAACATCAGGACAATTTTCATAAAATTCCAAAACTCCTTTTATAAAATCCTGACAATGCTCTACTGTAAAATCTGATGCTAATACAGCAATATTCTTCATAAGTCCTGTAAATCCTAACTAAAAAATTATATCTGTATAATACTCTTTGAGCAAACAAAATAATAAACTTGTGCAGATAAGGTTTTAAGCCAACTCTCTGGTTAAATCTTTTACCCACTTATACTTTTTATAATGAAAAATGACCCATGGAATTTTTCCGACTTCATCAAGACAGGTACAGGCATAAACTAAAAGTACCGGCCACTTAAGAAAAAAAGTTCCCAAAGCGGCCAGAGGAACTGCAATTCCCCACATACAAATAGCAAGACTATACATATCAAACATAGTATCACCACCTGCCGAAAAAATCCCACTTATTAATACTGTATTAATTACACGTCCAATCATATAAATGGCCATTATGACCATCATTCCAAAAAGATAACTTTGTGCACCATCAGACAGTTTTACAAACTTCATAACAAGTGGAGTTACCAGAAACATTATTCCTGTAGAAGCAAACCCTAATATTATAGAAATCCAGAAAAGACGGTCGCCATAGAGTTTGCCTGTCTCAAGTCTTCCGGCTCCAAGTTCATTTCCTACCAGAATGCCGCCGCCACTTGCAATACCATTACAAAGACAACAAACCAGATCTCTTACAACCGCAGCAATAGAATTCGACGCGGCGGCATCTGCACCAAGATGGCCCATAAAGGCGGTGTAAGAAGTAAATCCAACACCCCAGAAAAGACAAGCCCCCAGAAGCGGAAGAGTTGTTTTTATAAAATCTGCATACAAAACAGAATTTCGCTTAAAAAGTCTTTTTATTTCTAAACAAATATAGGAATATCTGAACGAAAGAAAAACTGCCATTAACAATTCAACAATTCTGGCAATTAAAGTTGCAATTGCAGCACCCCTGACCCCCATTGCAGGAAGACCGAAAAATCCATAAATAAATACTGCATTTAAAAGAATATTCAAAATAACTGCTGTAGAACTGATAATTGCAGTCGCTTTTGCATGATCACTTACCTTCATAATTGCAAGGTAACACTGAGAAATTGATGTTAATAAATAAGACCATCCTGCAATTTTTAAATAATCAATTCCTATTTCAATAAGTTCTGAATCATTTGTAAAAATGAGCATTAAATATTTTGGGAAAAAAACACAGCCTGCCCAGAAGAAAATTGAAGAACCACCGCAAAATTTTATACTGATTGCAAAAATATCTTTTACAGTTTTTATATCTTTTTTTCCCCAGTACTGGGCACCCAGAATCGATGCGGCAGAAACTACGGCTGCAATAATCATATTCTGAATGAACTGAACTTGAGTTGCCAGAGAAACTGCAGCCATTGAATTCTGTTCAACACTACCAAGCATAAGAGCATCAGCCGCAGCAACCAGAGCAAGCATAAGATTCTGAAGCATAATTGGAAGTGTCAGTTTCATCAGCTTTTCAAGAAAAAATTTATCTGAAAAAAGTTTAATTCTCATATTCTCTTATTATACAAATTTTTAAAAAAGATTTTTATGTACAAAAATATATCAATCTTGTATAAGGCTTTAATTATCATTGTAGCGATAACCAGAAAAAGATGATATTTTATGCTAAAATATAGATATGATTCAAAAGCCAGGATGGACTTACAGATATATAGAAATTCTCGGTCAGTACATTGCCGTTAACGACAAAACCGGCGTTCTTTACACCGAGGATAAAACAATGTACACCCCGGAAGAATGCCGGCTTTTAGAAAAAAGAGACTTTCAACTCCCGGAATTTGTTCACCGGGTAAAGAAAGTTTTTAATGGAATTTTAGTTCAAAACACCTGGGATTAAATACAATAATCAAATCCTGTAAAATCCCGGTTCTTCTGAGCAACTTCTTCCAAAGTTACAGAATCAACATAATGATTTATCAGATCTCCAAAATCTTTCCAAAAAGCATCATTTCCAACAGAACTTAAAGAGTTAGATTCAGTTTTAGAAAATGGTGTAAGATCTCCCTCCAGAGCCCTTAAAATTTCTCCAACCGTATATTCTTCCGGCCGTCTTGAAAGTCTATATCCACCATTATTTCCACGTAGACCAGAAACCAGTCCAGACTTACTCAACTGAACTAAAATCTGCTCAAGATATTTTACAGAAAGATTATGACGATGTGACAAAAGTTTCAAAGGAACGTACTTTTCAGGATCCTGTTCTGCAAGTTCAGTCATGATTAATAGAGCATACTGCCCTCTTGTTGAAATTTTTAACATAATTTTTCTCCACTTTTTATTATATCATATTACCTACTATTATGCTAGGTAATAATCAAAAAAATCAACCTCTTCCCAATCCTTTTTGAACTTTAAACAACTTTCTTAAAATGCTACCTTTGCTTCATGCAGAAAAAATGTTTTTTATTATTGCTAACTCTTTCAGTATTTCTTATTTCCTGTTCAAATTCCTCTGATACACTTTCTTTTGAATCAATGAACACTTTTATGACGATCAAAAGTTTCGGGAAAAATTCCAAACAGGCAAATCTTCTGGCTCAAAAAGAAATATTAAATCTTGAAAATCTGATTTCTACAACAAATCCCAAAAGTGAAGTTTATATTCTTAATCATATGGAAAACCCAAAACTTCAGGTTAATGCCCTTACAAAAGATATTTTAACTTATGCCCTCAAAACTGCAGAAAAAACAGACGGAGCCCTTAATCCAGCCCTTTATCCCATTACTTCTGCCTGGGGTTTTACAAATGAAAACTACCGTATTCCAGATGACAAAGAAATTTCAGAACTCCTGAAACTCACAGATTATTCAAAAATCAGCATAAATGAAAATCTGGTAAGCATGCCAAAAGATTTTATGATTGATCTTGGTGCTGTAGGAAAAGGTTATGCAGGTGATCTGGCAATTTTGATATTAAAATCACAGGGGATAAATTCAGCAATTTTAGATTTAGGCGGAAACATCCAGACTCTCGGCAAAAAGGCAGACGGCACAAACTGGTCTATCGGAATAAAAAATCCATGGGGAAGAAATGTTATTGCAGGCCTCCAGATTTCGGACAAGGCTGTCATTACAAGCGGAGGATATGAACGCTATTTTACAGTAAATGACCAGAACTACATCCACGTTTTTGATGGAAAAACTGGAAAACCTGCCCAAAATGATATTACCAGCATTTCTATCATCACAGAAAAAGGCCTTTATGGAGATGCTTTAAGTACAGCTCTTTTTGTTATGGGCAAAGAAAAAGCCCTCGAATACTGGAGAAAAAACAAAAACTCTCCAGACGGGGCTTTCGACATGATTATTATTTCAACAGATAAAAAAATTACCTATACTGCAGGCCTCGAAAACAATATTCAGATTCTTGCAGATTTTCTTACTGTAGAAAAAGCTAATTAAAGTTTTTCGATTTCATCCATCCAGGCAGTAACCATTGCATCACTTGGCATACGCCAGTCACCACGTGGAGAAAGATTGATCGTTCCGACTTTTGCTCCATCAGGCATACAACTGCGCTTAAACTGCTGACTGAAAAAACGACGATAGAAAACTTTAAGCCATTTAAGCATATCATCATTGCTGTAAGGTAAATCTGAATGCTTTGCCAGGAATAAAATTTTTGCCGGAGAAAAACCAAATCTCAAAAGATAATACAGGAAGAAATCATGCAGTTCATAAGGACCAACTAAATCTTCTGTAACCTGCGAGATTTGACCATCCGATGGTGGAAGAAGTTCTGGCGAAACCGGAGTATCCAGAATGTCTCTAAGAACGGCAGAATCCTTTTCATCAGCAAACCACTGAACCAGATATCTTACCAGAGTTTTTGGAATTGAAGAATTTACCCCATACATAGACATATGGTCTCCGTTGTAAGTACACCACCCTAGTGCCAGTTCCGAAAGATCCCCAGTTCCTATTACAATTCCATTTGTCTTATTTGCATAATCCATAAGAACCTGAGTACGTTCACGAGCCTGACAATTTTCATAAGTCACATCGTGTACATTTTCATCCTGTTCAATATCCTTAAAATGCTGTTTAACAGAATCAGAAATTTTTACTTCTTTAAGAGTAACTCCACATTCACGGGCAAGAGAACAGGCATTTTTATAAGTTCTGTCAGTGGTTCCAAAACACGGCATAGTGATTGCTGTAATCAATTTACGGCTAAGTCCAACACTATCAAAAGCACGGCATGTTATAAGCAAAGCCAGAGTTGAATCTAAACCTCCAGAAAGTCCAATAACTGCAGATTTACAATTAATATGTCGCAAACGTTTAGCAAGTCCCTGATACTGAAGTGTGATTACTTCTTCACAACGTTGGGTTCTTTTTGCCGGGTCATTTGGAACGAATGGCTGTGGTTCAAGATTTCTGTTAAATCCACCTTTTTTCTGTTCCGCATTCAAATCAAAATAAACCGAAGTATAATCTTTAGGGAAGAAATTTTCATTCACCGATGTTGAAAAACTTGTTGTACGCCTTCTTTCCTGGCAAACTCTTTCAATATCAACATCACCATAAATTGTTTCATTCGAAAATAGTTTTGATTCTGCCAGAATTGTACCGCATTCAACAATAAGATTATGACCTGCAAAAACCATATCCTGTGTTGATTCATCCATTCCTGCATTTGCATACAAATATGCACAAAAATTTCGGGCAGCCTGAGATTTTACAAGATTACGACGATATTCAGCCTTTCCAATAATTTCATTTCCTGCCGAAAGATTAGCAATAATTGTTGCCCCCGCCATGACATGTCTGGTTGATGGAGGAACTGGCACCCATAAATCTTCACAAAGTTCACAGGCAATAGAAATTGAAGGATTAGATTCATCCTGCAAAATAATATCTGTTCCAAAAGGAATATTTTCAAATCCTGCAAAAGTAATGAATTTTGTTTTCATGCCAATTTGAAACGGAGTAAACTGACGTCTTTCATAAAACTCACCATAATTTGGAAGATAAGATTTGGCATAAATTGCAAGTAATCTTCCATCATAGAAAGCAGCCGCACAGTTATAAATACCTTCACTGCGTGCAATAGGAAGACCTACAAAAATTAAAGAATTAAGTTTTTCAGTTTTTTCAATGATAGTAATAAGCTGTTCCTGAGCAGCACGCAATAATGTCTTCTGAAAAAACAAATCTCCACAAGTATAGCCTGTTATTGAAAGTTCTGGAAAAACAATAATGGAAGCACCATTTTTAGATGCTTCTTTTGCCGATTCAATAATTAGTTCTGCATTAAACTTACAATCTGCAACTTTTAATCTTGGACTAACACACGCTGTTTTAATAAATCCGTAAGCCATATTTTCACCTTGTTACTTTATTATATTAGTAAATCAGATTCTATTTTGAGTGTAAAGCATATTAAGATATTCAATACTATCTTCATAGTTCATAGGAGGCTTATAATAATAACCCTGAATTGCATCACAGCCAAGATTTCTTAATACTTTAAGCTGTTTTTCAGATTCAACCCCTTCTGCAATAACCTTAATATTCTTAAAATGTGCAAGTTCAATTGAATGACGTAAAAGTTCTTCACCATCTGGAGTTCCAATATAATCAATAAGGCTTTTATCCAGTTTGATTACATCAAAAGGCAAAATATTCAAACTTGCAAGTGAAGAAGAACCTGTTCCAAAATCATCCATATCAATTCTGAAACCTTCTTTCTTCAATGCTTTTGCAAGATTTTTTATCTGTTCATTTCCAAAAGCCAGAGATTCTGTAATTTCAAGAGGAACATATTCAATTGGAATTCCAATTCTGTCAATAATGCTTTTATATTTAGCAACAATTCCCCTGTGATGTAAACTTGTTCTTGAAATATTAACTGATATTGGTACAGCTTTTACACCATTGTTCAGCCAGGTCTTAATTGTCTCACAAACAGTTCTAAATACATATTCATCAAGATTTACAATAAGCCCGTCTTCCTCAAAGACATAAATGAAATCTGAAGGAGAGACAATACTTCCATCCTTTTTAATCCATCTTACAAGAGCTTCTGCACCAATCAGTTTTTCTGTTTTCGCATCAAATTTTGGCTGATACCATACCTGGAAATCACCATTTTTAAGGGCCTCTTCAAATGAAGATTCTATCATCTGTTCATTATAATGACGTCGACTGATTTCCCCTTCATAATTTGCAATCATAATATCGAAATTATGCAGAATACTTCTGGCAGCCATGAGGGCACGGTCACACAAAAGATTAATTGAAACAGTTTTATCAATATTTCCAATGTATCCGTATTTTACATTTACAGATTCAATAGGTCCATCTTCCAGAATTGCATTTGTACGACTTTCAAGATAAATTTTTCCTTTTCCTTCAATCGCTGGATAAAGACACACAAATTGATCTCCACCATACCTGCCGCAAATAGCTTCTGGAATTTCATTTTGAATACAATGAGCAAAATAAATTAAAAATTCGTCACACTTTTTATTTCCATGAATACTATTTATAACCTTAAAAGCTTCAATATCAGACATGATAAGATCAAATTCTAAATCTGGATATTCCTTTATCATTTTTTCAGCATGTATATAAAAAGAAGAACGAGTATACAAACCTGTAAGAGGATCATGCTCAAGCTCATAAGTCTTATTCAAACTATCAAACTGTTTATACCAGATACTTCCCAAAAGACTTAAAATCAATAAGCTGAAAATGAGAAAATTAAAAGTCAAACCTGTAAATTTCCACCCGTTTTTAGGTTCTACCGAAATAAACCACTCTTCATTTGGAATATTTATTTTTACACTTACAAAATCTGATACTTTTTCGTTTATATTTGAAAAAAGATATCCCTGCTCTGTCAGAATAAGATTATTGGTTTCTGGTATCCAGACTGCAAAATTATAGTCATAATCATTGCTATTGAAAAAATCTGTAATCATATCTACAAACTTTGGCCAGTCAATGACAAAAATTATAAAGCCATAAAATTTATCATTTTTATAAACAGGTTTTCTAACAACAAGCCCTACCCCACCAGAAAGAAGATCTACAGGCCCTTCAAATGAAATATTATGAGTTTCTTGTGCAAGAATTGCTTTCTTTCTCATAAAATCATCTTCAAAAATGTTAAAACCTATACTGTCTTTCAGACTTTCTGGATATGCATTTTTAACAATACCATCCGGAGCTAAGAAAATACCTTTTAATAAACTATCATCCAATAACAGATGCTCTGCAAATTTGTCAAAATGATTTATGAAATCATCACCATATTCCACACATAAATCACTTAAAACCTGTGTATTAGACAAACTTTGATTCAAATATAACTTTACACCAGTTCCGACAGTTTCTCCAATTGTTGAAGCCTCAGAAATACTCTGCTTCATCTGAGAAACTTTTATATTTTGGAATAGAACAACTTCAAGAATTAAAAAGACTAAAGTTGAAAAGACTAGACTAAAAATTTGAGCACAAGAAAGTCGCTTTTTAAAAACAATCTTTTTATAAGACTCCGACACAAAAAACTCCCTCTAATAATTCCCCATGCCACCATTAAGAAATTATAAATCTTATTAAATAAAAAGCAAAATTTATTTAAGATTTAATAAAGGAATTTTTCATTAAAAAAAGGTAACAATTCTCCTAAACTAAATAATTTATACTAAAAGGTAACAAAACTCCTAAACAAGTATCTTTAAGAGAACTGTTACCAGGGTTTTCATACAAGCTCTCCAAGATGGTAACAATTCTCCTAAAAAATAAAGGCCTTTTTGGTAACAGAATAACTAAATTTATCCACAAATCTATGTGTATAACTCCCTTTTCGTGTAACAGAACTCTTAAATATTTAATTTTTCAAATTTTATTATATTATATAGTAGAAATTAAAATAATTATTTTACCAGGTAACAAACATCTTAAAAAAAGTAACAATCTTCTTAAATCTACTATTATATCTATTAATAACTAATAATATTTATATTTCTAGTAATAATCACACTTATTTTGTGGATAACTAAAAATAATTTAAG
>CAMPAL010000011.1 GCA_946631855.1 uncultured Treponema sp.
TTCAATCTGTAGCTCGCTTACTTCTTGAATCGGCTCGAAATGCTTTGTGTTACGAGTGACCAAAACCATGTGATTTGCAAGTGCGATGGAGGCAATCATGCTGTCTTCTTTCTGGGTCGGCTTACCTAGTTTTTCAAGATTTGCTCTGATTTTTGCCTGAATAGCGGCTGCTTTTTCCGTGAAGTGTTTTATTTTGAAATTTTCATGTACATCATCCATTAGAAAATTTTCAAGATATTTTTTATTCAGACCTTCTGGCAGACGATACATGCCAAAAAGCATTTCCTGCCATACGGGTGCACAAATTGCACAGTCGGAGTTGTGTTCTGCAATTTTTTTAATCACATTAAAACTTGGGTTCGGCTTGATTATTTCTGAAACAATATTTGAATCCAAAAGATAATGTGGCTCTTCATCATCTATGTTATTCATCATCAAAAACCCCGTCAAAGACATGACTTTCGTAGCTGTCTGGAGTATTGTCCCTCACGTCAAAAATCCTGTCGATATCTTCATTTGTCAAAGTACCGTCAACTTTTTTTCGGAATTCGGCTGCACGGTCCAGGATAGTTCCTTTGCGAGTTCTTGCAAGCATCTGATTGTATTCATCAAAAGAAAGAATAACACCAACAGTCTTATTTCGGCGAGTAATAAAAACCGGCCCGCTTTCTTCAGCCTGGTGCATAAAAAAAGGAAGTTTATTTTTTGCTTCGTACATTGGAACTGCATTCATAGTATGCCTCCGTATCTATAAGATGTATAAAGTATACTATGAGATAGCTAGGAATTCAAGGTTTATATAGCTATATTAAAAGAAAGAATATTTTACTCTAGCGTTTTTAAAAAATAAAAATTATAGTGAATCAGGAATAGGAATGTTTATGAAAAGAAACTGGAATGTGTATGCAAAAATTCTTGCTGTTGTAGCAGTACTTTTTTTAATGGCTGGCGGATGGCTCATTGCTCGTCGTAAGGCAAATATTACCGAGGCAGCAAAACTTCCTTTTTATAATGTAGATCTTTCTGAAGTTGAAGATGGGGAATACTATGGTAAAACTTACACCACCTTTTTGCATCTTCAGCTTAAGGTTTTTGTTCAAAATCACACTATTACAAATATCGAAGTGATTGAAGCAGAAGGAATTGACAGCGAAACTGCAAAACCAATTCTAAAAGAAATGATAAATCAGAATAAAGTGGTTGTACCGGCAATTAAAGGGGCTGAACTTGGTAGTCTTGTTTATATAAGTTGTGTAGACGGAGCACTTTATGCTGGAAAACTCTAAGCAGAAACGTAATTATCAGAAGGAATTAGATTTTCTTTTATCTGGTTTTGAAAAAAATTCTACACATAAGCCAACTTTACTTTTGCATGCCTGCTGTGGCCCCTGTTCATCCTACTGTCTGGAATACTTATCCTCATATTTTCAGATAACTGTTTTTTACTACAATCCAAATATTTATCCGGAAGAAGAATATATACGCCGTTTTGAAGAACTAAAAAAACTGTACCAGACTTTTCCACCAGTGCTTGAGGGTAATGTAAAAGTTGTAGAAAAAAATTATAATCCTCAGGAATTTTATGACGCAATCAAAATTAAAGAAGAGCCGGATTTAGCTTTTGAAGCAGAAAAAGGCGAACGCTGCAGACGGTGTTATTTTTTACGTTTAAAAGCCGCTTATGATTATGCCAGTGAAAATAATTTTGATTATTTTTGTACAACGCTTTCAATCAGTCCTTTTAAGGATGCAGAAAAACTTAATGATATTGGGGAAGAACTTGTGAGGGAACAGACCCCTAAATTACCACGCTGGCTCCCTTCTGATTTTAAGAAAAAAGGCGGATTTAAACGTAGTCTTGAAATTAGTCAGGAATACAATATGTACCGGCAGGATTATTGTGGTTGTGTTTATTCAAAAAATAATATAAATCATCACTAAAAAAAGAGAAATATTCTATAATAATATAAACTTTACAGGAAATAATAAGAAATGCTTGCAAATAAAAAAGCCGAAAGTGTAAGAGGCGTAATTCGATATCTTCAGAAATTCAAGAATGCTCTTGTTGTAATTTATCTTGATGATAAAACAATTGAGTCGCCTTTGTATTCTTCCCATATCAGAGATATTGCCTTGCTTCATGAGGCAGGTTTACAGGTAGTTATAATTCCCGGAGCCCGCAGCAGGATTGATGAAGTATTAAGTTCTGCAAATATAAAATGGACCTACAAAGAAAACAGTCGTGTTACAGATTCAAATGCAATGCCTTTAATCAAAATGGCAGCTTTTGATGTTTCCAACACAATTATGACTAGTCTTGCGGCAAATAGAATTACTGCTGTAATTGGTAACTGGGTTCGTTCCCGTGCCAAAGGTGTTATCAATGGTTTTGATTTTGGTACTGCCGGTGAAATAGATAAACTTGAAGTAGATGCCATAAAAACTGTATTGAATCATGGATTTATTCCAATTTTCCCTTGTATCGGCTGGAATTCTATTGGACATCCTTACAATATCTCTTCTATGCTTCTTGCCCAACAGGTTGCAATCAATCTTAAGGCTGATAAATTATTTTATGTAAGTCAGGATGGAAGTATCGATTCAAAAAGATATAAAATTCCTCAGTCTTTTGCTCTTTCTGAAAAAGGAAATGTTCCTGCTATGAATCTTGATGAGGTTGATGAGTTCATAGCTGAAAATCCTGATTTGGAAGAACTTACTCTTGGACTATTAAATTCTTCAAAGCAGGCATGTAGCTCTGGAGTAACTCGTGTTCATCTTCTTGATGGAAAAGATGATGGATCAATGCTTTGTGAAATTTTCAGTGAACTTGGTTCTGGTACAATGATTTATACAAGCAATTATGGAAAAATCAGACCTATGCTTCAGACTGATATTCCTGCAGTTCTTGCCATTATGAGTCCTTTTGTAAAATCTGGAAAATTACTGCCAAGAACAGAACAGCAGCTGGCTTTATCATTTAATGATTATGTTGTTTACGAACTTGATGGTGGAGTTCACGCTTGTGCGGCTCTTCATATGTATGATGATAAACAGGCGGAAATTGCTGCAGTTGCGGTGGATGAAAACTTTGAGCACATGGGAATTGGTCCAAAACTGATTGAAAATTTAATTGCAAAAGCAGAGAAAGAAAATGCAAAATCAATCTTTATAATGACAACTCAGGCTTCTGACTGGTTTGAAAAGCTTGGTTTTGTTGAAGATAAAATTGAATCATTACCAGAAAAAAGAAGGATTATCTGGTCTAGTTCTAGAAATTCAAAAGTATTCAGATTAAAAAAATAAATTTATAAATATGAAGGAATGATTATGAAGGTAAAAATTGATGATTTATTGTGGTTTGGTCGTAATTTAGATAACGAAGGAATCAGATATTTTGATTATTCTGCAACAGGTTTTTGTTTTTTGATGAAGGGTAAGAAAGCTCTTGCTCATATTGTGAGTGACCCTGAAAACTGGAATGAAACAACTTATGGTGTAATTGGCTCGTTTGTGAATGAAGGTACAGATTATCGTCTTGAAACTCTTCCAGAAGAACCTGCAAAAAAGTTTGTTTTAACTGAAAAAGATAATACTTGTGTTTTATTTGAATCTGAAGAAGAAAAAACTGTATGTATCCGTGTTTTGAAACTTTCTGAAGCAGCATTTGGTTATGCCGGTTTAAAAGAACTGGAAATTGAAGGAAGTTTAATTCCTTTCCCAAAAGATGATAGTGAAATTCAGGATGCTTTATCATTGAGCATAAATTCTTCTTTACCAGAACCAGTTGTTCAACCTTCTATTAAACTTGAAGTGATTGGAGACAGTATTACCTGTGGTTATGGTATTGAAGGTGTCTGGGAAAAAGATTCTTTTACAACTAAACAGGAAAGAGCAGATAAATCTTACGCTTTGCTAACTGCAAAATTACTGAATGCAAATTTATCTTGCTGCAGCTGGAGTGGAATTGGAATTATTTCAAATTATGTAGATCCAGAAACTGCAAAATTACCAGATACTCACTGGCTTATGCCTGGAAACTGGCCATATACAGATAAATCTCTTTCTTTAAGACTTGGTCTTGAACCTGAAGTTTGGGATGAAAAAAAGTTCTCTCCTGATATTGTTGTTATTCACCTTGGTACAAACGATCAGTCTTGGGTTCATGGTCATGAAGAACGACGTCTTGGTTATGTAGCAGGAATGCGACAATTGGTAGAAGCAGTTCATCGTCGTTCACCAAAAGCAAAAATTTGTTGTTGTCTTGGTATAATGGGGCAGGAATTGTGTGATTCAGTCGAAGAAGCTCTTAAACTTTTTCATGATGATTTTAAGAATGTTCCTGTTAAATTTGTAAAATTTCCTGTTCAGGATGAAAAAGACGGTATTGCTGCAGACTGGCATCCATCAGCAAAAACTCATGCAAAAATTGCAAAAGTTCTTGCTGATGCTTTGAAAGACTGGGTTAATTAATCATCATAATGTTTGAACAAACACACTGGCTCTTCCTCAATTCTTATTTCAGGTAATTTTGGAAGGGTGGTGTAGCTGTTGTACATCCATTCACCATCGGCTGCTGAATAGGGGTCTGTCCCCTCATATGGATGATTCAAACCATCTTTTGGTGGACAGAAGAATCTGAGTTTCATGTCAGCAGCTTTTGTAAGTGGTTTTTCAAAGAAGTAAGACATTAAATCAACACACTTTGTTCCTGGTGCTTTGTAGAACCAGTAGCCGCCAAACTCCATCATAATATTCATATCAAGTAATTCATCTTTAAAATAAACTTCAAAATAGTGTGGAGTTTTGTTGAAATGGCAGTCCACCTCAACGCCTTCCGCATCTTCCGAAGATGACCATCTTAATTTGGCTGGAAGTTCAATTTTACCGGATGTTTCAATTGGCTGGTGGAAGAATGGTTTGTGTAATTCTTCGCGGTACATTGCAAGCATTGGCTGTTCAATTCCTACATCATGATTGTTTGGATCGGTAACTTCCAGACCAAGTCGTCCATCATCACGGAACTGATACATTGTAAAAGCAGAAAGCCATTTTTCATCATCTTTTTGAAGTCTTTCCATAAAGTGCTTCATCATATTTGACTGTTCAAAAGCACCGGTAACATCACCATCACCATTAAGTTCTGAAAGAACCATTGGTTTATCCTGTCCTGTAATTTCTCGCAGGCGGTGGAGGGTTGCTTTTGCCTTGTCGTAAACTGCATCTACATCATAGCAGGCGTAATTTTTTGTTTCTTTTGTTGCTACATCAACAGGCCATCCCCAGTGCAAAGAAAGATAATTATCTCCAGACCAGATATCTGCTGCTTTATGTGCTTCAAGGAAGATGTCTTCCATTTCAAGTTTGCCTGTAGTCTGATCAAACATTCCTGCACACAAAATCATTTTTACATTTGGAGCATACTGGTGCATAACTTTACAAACCAGAACAAAAAAATCTGCCAGTTGCTGATATGTGGCACGTTTATTAAAACAGAACCAGGAACCTGTACATTCATGATTAACACGCAACAACAAGCGGCCATAAGGGCGTAAATCTTTTGCAACAGGAATTAATTCTTCTTCTGTTAAAGTTGGGTCAATTGTTAAGGTAAGGACAACATCCTGTCCGCGCTGTCTGATTTCTTTCATAAATTTGAAAGGTTCGTCATCGCGAAGTCCCTCTTTTCCACCACGATAAGGGAAATAATCTTCGTATGGATAATCCCATGCTCCAGAAGGAGTTTTCTGTTTATGAACAATACTGGCACGTCCTGGCCATCCTTTATCATTAGGATAGTAGGTGTACATCAAACTGATTCCACGGTGGATTTTTCTCATTTTCTGGAGAATATAATCCTGATTTACATAAAGACCGCGTTCACTACCATCTCCAAGGTCAAGTGCACAGCCTGCTGATTTTAAAACGACTTTATTCATTGCTAACATCCTTTACCTTAATTATATATGAAAGAAGTAAGATAAAAATATAAAAAATTAAATATAAAAATTGTAAAAATATGTTTTTTTAAGCCTGCTCAGAGAACTTTAATGCAAGTTTCTACAATTGACCTATATTCATTTAATCTGTAAAATAATTTATTATTTAACTTTGCAAATAATAAATTTATTATAATGGAGTAAAATCAATGGCTACAAAGTATGTTTACTTTTTCGGCAATGGTGACGCAGAAGGCGATGAATCAATGCGTCCTATTCTCGGTGGTAAAGGTGCAAACCTTGCTCAGATGGCAAAAGCCCCTTTAAGTCTTCCAGTTCCACCTGGATTCACAATTTCAATTGACGTTTGTCAGGAATACTACAAATTAGGAAAAAAATATCCTGAAGGACTTGATAAGGAAGTTGCAGAATATCTTAACAAACTTGAAACAACTTTCGGAAAGAAACTTGGTGATGAAAACGATCCACTTCTCGTTTCTGTTCGTTCAGGTGCTGCTGAATCTATGCCTGGTATGATGGATACAATCCTCAACCTCGGTCTTAATGATAAATCAGTTCTTGGTCTTGCTAACAAGACAAATAATCCACGTTTCGCATGGGATGCTTACCGCCGCTTTATCCAGATGTACGGTAACGTTGCTATGGGCGTAGATCATGATAAATTCGAAGCTATCATCGACGAAGTAAAAGCAATCCGCGGAATTAAAGAAGACGTTGAACTTACAACTGAAGAACTCCAGCAGATTGTTGCTAAGTACAAGGAAATGTACAAGAAAGAGAAGGGAGAAGACTTCCCTCAGGACCCACAGGTTCAGATGTGGGGAGCTATCGGTGCCGTATTCGGTTCTTGGATGAACGAACGCGCTATCATTTACCGCAAGCTCAACAATATCGACGAAAACGTAATCAAGGGAACTGCTGTTACTGTAATGGCTATGGTATTCGGTAACATGGGTGATACATCAGGAACTGGTGTAGCATTCTCTCGCGACCCTTCAACTGGTGAGAACCACTTCATGGCTGAGTACCTTATCAACGCTCAGGGTGAAGACGTAGTAGCTGGTATTCGTACTCCAATGGATATTTCTGCTCTTGAAAAACAGCAGCCAGAAATCTTCAAGGAAATCTCTACAATCCGTGATCGTCTTGAAGCTCACTATCATGATATGCAGGATATGGAATTCACTGTACAGGAAGGAAAACTCTTCATGCTCCAGTGCCGTAACGGAAAACGTACAGGTCCTGCTGCTGTAAAGATGGCTGTAGACATGGTTGGCGAAGGAATGATTACAAAAGAAGAAGCTCTTCTCCGCGTAAAGCCAGATCAGCTTGATCAGCTCCTCCACCCACAGTTCGAATCTAAAGCTCTTAAATCAGCTAAACCTTTAGCATCTGCTCTCAACGCTTCTCCAGGAGCTGGTTGTGGTCAGATCGTATTCACAGCAGAAGAAGCTGTAGAATGGGACAAAGCTGGTAAGAAAGTTATTCTCGTTCGTAAAGAAACATCTCCTGATGACATTGCAGGTATGTATGTTGCTCAGGGTATTCTTACATCTACTGGTGGACGTACATCACACGCAGCTGTAGTTGCTCGTGGTATGGGTACACCTTGTGTATGTGGATGTTCAGATGTTGTATTCACAGGTAAAGATACTGTTACAATTGGCGGAAAGAAATTCAAGAAGGGTGACTTCATTTCTATCGACGGTTCAACAGGTAACGTATATGGTGAAGTAATTCCTGTAACTCCAGCTTCAGTTTCTGGCGACCTCGAAACATTCCTTGGTTGGGCAGACGAAGTTCGCGCTGCTTCAGTTCGCACAACTCCATCTGGAAAAACTGTAAAGGGATTCGATGTTCTTGCTAACGCTGAACAGAACGAAGCTCCACAGGCATTCCGCTTTGGTGCTGCTGGTATTGGTCTTTGTCGTACAGAACATATGTTCTTCGAAGAACCAAAACTTACTTCATTCCAGAAGATGATTATTTCTGACTCTACAGAAGAAAGAAAGGCTAACCTTGCTGCTATCCTTCCTCTTCAGCAGAAAGACTTCTACGGAATCATTAAGACTATGGAAGGACGTGCTGTAACAATCCGTCTTCTTGACCCACCTCTTAACGAATTCGTACAGGCTGAAACTCCAGACTTGGCAAAAGCTCTTGCTAAGAAACTTGGTGTAAAAGTTGACTTCATCAACAAAAAATATGCTGAATTGAACGAACACAACCCAATGCTCGGTCACCGTGGTTGTCGTCTCGCTATCACATATCCAGAGATTTACGAAATGCAGGTTGAAGCTATTGCTCGTGCAACAGCTCAGGCTGAAAAAGAAGGTCTCAAACACGATGTTCGCATCATGATTCCAAACGTAACTACATTCGCTGAATTGAAACAGATTCGTGCTCAGGCAGAAGCTGTAATTGCTAATGTAAACAAAGAACTTGGTCTTTCTTTGAAGTTCCAGATTGGTTCTATGATCGAATTCCCACGTGCTGCTGCAACTGCTAACCAGATTGCTGAATATGCAGACTTCTTCTCATTCGGTACAAACGACCTTACACAGACAACATTCGGCTTCAGCCGTGATGACTACTCTAAGTTCATCGATTCTTACTTGGATCAGAAGGTTCTCCTCCAGGACCCATTCAAGACTTTGGACGAAGATGGTGTTGGTGTAATGATTGGTCTCGCAGAAGAAAAGGGACGTTCAGTTAAATCTGACCTTCACCTCGGAATCTGTGGTGAACATGGTGGAGACCCAGCTTCTATCGCATTGTGCTACAAGCTTGGTTTGAACTATGTATCTTGTTCACCATTCCGTGTACCAGCAGCTAGATTGGCAGGTGCACAGGCTGTAATAAAATCAAACAAGTAAACTTGTTTGATTTTTGCGAGAATTCCCTACGGGAATTCTCGTCATCTAACAAATAAATTAAGTTAGTTTTCAAATAACGGAATGAAGAGGTCTTCATAGAAATATGGAGACCTCTTTTTTTTAACTCGCTCGATAAATCTCGCTCGGAGCCATTTTTAATGAAGAACCTAAAGTAACCCTTTCGGCTTACTTTTTAACGGTTCTTCGATTATAGGCTTGAGCCCCAGCACCCTGCCGGGCTGCCGCCAGATAAATCTGGCGAGACGAATTTACGGATAAGCCTAAAAAACTTGCCACTGGCAACTTTTTTTTAACGGCTTTCCGATTTTAGTCATGTAATAAAATTTGATTTAACTATTTTCTCCTTTTATAATTTTGTATAGGAGAAGATATGAAAAAAGTTTTTTATTTAATAATTTTAGTTTCTAGTCTTTTTTGTCTTTCTTGTAAAAGTAAAGTTGAAAAAAAATCTTTAAATGTTAGTCCTGTTGTAATTGAGGATAATAATCTTGTATTTCAGGTTGATCCAAAAAGTGAATTACTTATGATGGCTCTCAGGCTTGCTAAGGTTAATGCCATGTCTTATACAAGTGGTTTTGATTATGTTTTTACAAATGACCGTTTGGTGGAAAAATATAAAGATCATCCTTTAATCAAACAGTTAAGTAAAGCTAATAAAAAATATAAGGGTGATTTTTCGTCTGAACTGGAAATTGCAAAATATATTTCTGATGATATAACCACGCTGAATGTGGATAGCAAAAATCTGCCTTTGGAATTGCAGGCCTTCTGGTCGTTGATAAATCTTAATCAGTTTATTGATAATTTGAATGATTTTGCAGTAAAGATTCAATTTGAACGTATCTGGAAGATGAATGAAGGTAAAAATAGAATAGGACTTACCAATCTGAAAGAGTTTTATCAGAAAAATGATTATAAAATTCTTTCGTGGGTGGAAAATACATTTTTTACAAAAGAATATTCCTGTAAGTTCACGATCAATTCCAGTTTTTATGTAAGAAATTATTTTTTCCCACTTTCTGCTCGATTTTCTGGAAAAAATGTTCTTCTGGACCTTTATCATCCTATGGATTTAAATAGTGAAGGTTTTGATGATGGCTGGACAAGTTTGTATTGGGAAGAATCAATCATTCAGACAATATTGATGGAAAATTGGGAAGAAATTGAAGGAAAAATCAAACCTTATGTAGATGAAGTATTAAAAAAGAATAAAATTTCTGTAAAAAAATTTAATAAAGAAAATTATATTCAAGAAATCAGGTATTATCTTTCGTTAATTTTGCTAACTGATTATGTAAAAATGGCCAAAACAGAGGAAGATATTCAAGGTTTTCAGAATTATTTAAAACAGAAAATTCTTTTGGAAAATGTTGAAGAAATTATTTTGGATCATGAAAGTTCTTATTTGAACAATAGAGATCAATATCCTGAATATAAAGATTTTATTATTGAATATCTTAAGCAGTTTTAAAATATGAAAAAACGTCATTTATTCTGGATAATTCCTCTTTCAATCATTTTTGCAGTATTTCTGACAGTTTTATTAGGACATCTGATTAGTCCGGTAAAAGTTTTGCCAATATCATCAAAAAATAAAGCAAAAAATTCTGTAAGTGAAAAGGAAATTAAAGAGGACCTTAAGTACTTAAAATATTATTTTGAAAATATGTATGCTGGTTACGATCTTATGGTGGAAAAAGGTTTTGATATTGATAAGGTTTGTGATCAGATTTATGTAAAGATTTCAAAAGAAAAGGGCAGCCTTGAAAAGGTGAATTCTTCGGTTTTTCGGCAGAAGATTCAGGAAGTTTTATTAAAAGAAATAAATATTGTTGATATGCACTTATCGATTGCAGGAATTGGTACACCACTAAAAAGGCTTTATTTTTCGGATATATATTTTAAGGAAAAGCAAGGGCCTCAGGGTAAACAGTATTTTGTTTACAAAATTCAGCAAGATCCTTTTACTGAAGCTATGAAAAAGGATTTAACGATTTTACCTTTGCCTGATGAAATTAAAATTGGGATGGAATATACAGGGCCGGAAGTAAACTTACGAGAGTGTATTCTTGATTCAGAAAAGCTTTATCGTTATGCAGTTTTAACTAATAAAAATCCAAAGTATGCAAATATCAGTCTTGAAGGTACATCAATCACAATTCCAGTTCTTCCTTCAATCTCGCTTTCTAGTGAAAAAATGCAGGGTTATGCTGAAACAGAAGATACTCTCTATATTTCATTAAGGGATTTTGTTTTTAATAGTGGAAGTTCAAATTATGAAGAATTAGGCAAACGAGAATTTCAATCATTATGTGAAAATGCAAGGGAACTTTCTAAAGGTAAAAAAAATCTGATTATTGATTTACGTAATAATGGGGGTGGGGATCCTTTTAGAAGAAATGCTGTATTTGCAAATTTAATGTATAACTCTTCTGAAATTACTCAAGATATAGTTACTTCTATTGCGGTGGTAGGTGAAGATAATGAAAAACGGATTCTTTCATCACCACTTGCACATTTTTACCGTAGAAACTTCTTTTATGATTTAAAGAAATTTTTTAAATCTTTTGAGTTTAAGGATTACGAAGTAAAGTATCCTTTCGAAATTTTTGAAGAAATAGAATATAAAAACTGGAAAAAAATAAATTATTCTTATGCATTTGGAGAATTATTTTTTCCGAGCAGAAAATGGATTACAGAATTTAATGGTGAAATAAAAGGTTTGCCTGAACCAGATTTTAAGGGTGATATTTATATGCTAACTAATTCTTATTCTGCGTCTTGTTCCGAATATTCTATGGCTTTGGCATACGAATTTGAAAAATTTGATGGAGTACAAGTTCACCACATTGGAGAAAATACTTGCGGTGCAGTGAGTTATGTTAATCCTGTGAGTATAGTTTTACCTAATTCAGGTTTTTGGATCTATATGCCAACAGCTTTAAATCTTGATTCAAAAGCATTTGTGCATTCAAAGTATCATGGTGAAGGGGAAGGCTGGTATCCTGATTACTGGGTAAATAGTTTTCAAATTTCTGAACTTCTCCAGTATTTAATTGATGATCCTGAATTAAAAGAAATGCTTGTAGGGATTGAACGCGGATATTTATAATTTTCTTCTGTTGTGAATAAGTCATTTTTTGGGTATATTGGAGCCATGAACAAACATAATATGCAGCTCCTTCAGGAGCTTTCTTTGAAAAATGGTCCTTTGTGTGTTGGGTTGGACACAGATCCTTCTTATATTCCAGAAAATATTCTTAAACAGTATGAAAGTCCTGCAAAAGCTGTTTTAGCTTACAACAAAGCAATTATTGATCGTGTTGCTAATGATAAATCTGCATCATGTTTTAAGGTTCAGATTGCTTATTATGAGGCAATGGGACTTGAAGGTATGCAGGTTTATTCTGAAACCTTGAAAATGGTTCGTTCTAGCGGCTTAATGGCAATTTCTGATATTAAACGTGGTGATATTGGAGCTACTTCTGACGCTTATGCCAAGGCACATTTTAAGGGTGATTTTGAAACTGACATCATCACAATTAATCCTTATATGGGATTTGATACACTTGTTCCTTTCACAAAATATTCAAGTCCAGACTGTGGTGGAAAAGGTGCCTTTGTTCTTTTGTGTACATCAAATCCAGGTATGACTGATATTGAACACCAGAAACTGGCAGATGGTGGACTTCTTCTTGAACGCGTTGGTGATGAAATTGCCCGTATTGGTCAGGAATTCAAACAGTATTATGCAGATCAGACTTGTGGAATTTTTGGTGCAGTTGTTGGGGCTACTCAGGAAGCAGATGCACGTTATCTTCGTGATAAATATGCTGATACATTCTTCCTTATTCCTGGTTATGGTGCTCAGGGTGGTGCGGCAAGAATCGCTGCTACTTTGCTTGATAAGGCTGGTGGAGCTGTAAATTCAAGTCGTGGTATTTTGTGTGCATGGAAAAAAGATGCTGAACTTACAGGAAAAGTTGAAGCTGGCACTTTAACTCTTGATGATATTGCCGATGCAGCTGCAAGAAATGCAATTTTTTCTAAAAACGATTTGTTGAACGCAAAAAAATCATTGTAAAAATATAAGTGGAGCAGGTGATATGTTTAAAGATTGTCAGGGGATTCCATATCCGGTTTATGCAGAAGGATGTGTAAGCACTTGTAAGGTTGTAAAGGACGCTGTTCCTGCAAATAGTGTTTATGAACTTGTGGTTCTTTTGGGGACAGATGCTCAGGAACCTGCGGCAGGCCAGTTTTACATGCTTCATGCAGTTCGTTCAAATGTTTTGCTGGGCCGTCCAATCAGTGTTTATAAGGCAGAAAAAAATTCTGATGGAAAGGTTGAAATTACTTTCTTAATTCTCCTGAAAGGTCGTGGAACAGAAGAACTTTGCTCTTTGAGAGAGGGTGATAAGATTAATTTGCTTGGACCTTGCGGAAACAGATTCCCTTATCCTGAAAAGAGTGATAAGAAGGTCTGCATTGTTGGTGGAGGAATTGGCGTTGCGCCTGTAGTAGGTTTTGCATCAACTTTACCAGAAAAATCATATGACTTTTTTGCTTCGTTCAAATCAGGCTCATACGGTCTTGAAAATCTTCATGCCAACAAACTGACTATCACCACAGATGATGGTTCTGTTGGAGTGCATGGAATGCTTCCTGCCGCTTTGTCTGTTCAGGTTTTGAAAGAAGGAAATTATTCTGCTTTGTATGCCTGTGGTCCAATCCCAATGCTTGCATATTTACAGAAAATATGTGCTGAAGCGGGGGTAAAATGCTGGCTAAGTATGGAATCCAGAATGGCCTGCGGTGTTGGAGTTTGTCTTGGTTGTGTAATTGATACAACTCAGGGAAAACTTCGTTGTTGTAAAGAAGGGCCTGTTTTTGACGGTTCAATTTTAAAATTTGAAAAGGTTGATGTAGTTGCCGGAATAAAAGTTCAGCCAAGAAGAGAACCTTTAACTGACAAGCCAGATTTATCGGTTGAGATTGCTGGTGTTAAATTCCAGAATCCGGTGATTGGTTCTTCCGGAACTTTTGGATTTGGTACTGAATATAAAACAGTTTTTGATGTAAATCGTCTTGGTGGTATTTCCAGTAAGGGTCTGACCCTTGAAGCTAGACAGGGAAATGACGGAATCCGTTTGCATGAGTTTACAGGCGGTCTTATGAATTCAATTGGACTTCAGAATCCTGGAATAAAGCATTTTATTGATAATGAACTTCCAGAAATGATGAAGCTTAAACCGGTTGCAATTGCAAATCTTTCGGGTTCAACAATGGAAACTTATGTAGAAGGAGCAAAACTTCTGGAAAAAACAAATGTTCCAGTGATTGAATTGAATATTTCCTGTCCAAATGTTAAGGCTGGTGGAGCTGCCTGGGGAATGTCTTGTACAGCAGCCAGTCAGGTTGTAAAGGCTGTTCGTGCAGAAACAAAAAAGCCTTTAATTGTAAAACTGACTCCACAATCAACAGAGCTTAATCAGGTTGCTTTGACTTGTATTGAAGCTGGGGCAGATGGAATAAGTCTTTGTAATTCTTTCCAGGGCATCGCAGTGGATATTGAAAGAGGAGTTCCAGTATTCAACAATCTTAAAGCTGGTGTTGGTGGACCAGCTGTAAAACCTATTGCCGTTCGTTTGATTTATGAACTTGTAGAAGCAATTAATACTCTGCCTGTCGAAAAAAGAGTTCCTGTTATTGCAATTGGAGGAATTTCTACCTGGCAGGATGCAGTTGAATTTATTATGGCAGGTGCTTCGGCATTGCAGGTTGGAACAATGACTTTTGCAAATCCTAAAGCCATGATCGAAATTATAGATGGACTTGAGGCCTTTATGAAACGCAAAGGTTATAAAACAATAGATGAAATGAAAGGTCTTATTCAAAAATAAATAAAAATTATTATTTAGGGTTTATTACAAACCCTAAAAACGGCGAAGTCAAGGCTTTAAGCGTACGCGTGCCTTGACTCGACGTATATAAGAACCTCGTGTTAGAATACTAATGCGAGGTTTTTTTATGAAGAATTTACAAAAAGTTATAGGAGTTATATTTAGTTTTATGATTGGAACAGCATTATTTGCCAAAGCACCTTTTAATATTTCAGATGCAGATTATAAATTGATGATGAAGGAAAGTCTGGTAAGTACTGGAAATAATTATCGTTTGAAATGTGTTCTTGAAAAAATGAAAAGTGGTGAAAAAGTCTGGGTTGCAGCTTTAGGTGGTTCTGTAACTGAAGGTGCCGGTCCTGAAAAATTTACAGATGGATATGCATATCAGTTTTTCAGAATGCTTCAGAAAAAATACACCCCAAATGAAGGTAAAAACTTATTTTTTAATAATGCCGGCTTAAGTGGAACTCCATCTCTTTTGGGAATGATTCGTTATCAGGCGGATGTTGTTGAAGTTTGTGGAGGAAACCCTGATTTGCTGATTGTTGAATTTGCCGTAAATGATGAAGGCAATGAAACTATGCAGAAGTCATTTGAAGCAATCATCAGAAAGGCTCTTGAGGCAAATCCAAAAACTGCGGTGATTGCTTTATATAACGCTGCAGAATATGGAAATACTATGGCCCAGAAAAAGCCGGTTGCAGATTATTATCATATTCCACAGGTAAATATATTAAAAATTGTAAATGATGCAATTTCATCTAAAAAAATAAAGAAAGAGGAGTTTTTTACAGATAATGTTCATCCTACACTGAACGGTCATACTCTTGTTATGGATTGTCTGATAAATCTCTGTGAAACAGTTGATAATGCTCAAATTGATAAACCTGCTTTGATTCCAGAAAAACTTTATAAAAATCCTGGTTTTGATAATTTTGTAAGAGTTTTTGGTGATGATAAAAATATTAAAATTTCAAAAGGAGCATTTACCGAAAAAGATAATAATACCCAGTCTTTAAAGAAAACAAACAAGGGTGATTTTCCTGAAAACTGGCATAAAAATCAGGGAAGCAAAAATGATACTTTTGTAGTTGAGGCTGATTGTAAGAACTTTCTTTTAACTTATAAGGTTCAGGGGTCATGGCTAACAGAGGTGTTTGGAAAGGCTGATATTTATGTTGATGGAAAACTTTTCAAAACTGTTGAAGGAAACGCCAAGGGTGGATGGAATAATAACGAAACTCTTCTTTTGGTGAATGATGTAAAGAGCGGAAAACATAAAATTGAAGTTAAAATGGCTTCGGGTGATGAAAAAAAGGCTTTTACAATAGTTGCAATGGGATATTCAAAATAAAATGGAAAAAAATTTAACCCAGGGAAGTATTTTTAAAAATATAGTTCAGTTTTCATTTCCCTTTCTTTTATCATATTTTTTACAGACTTTGTATGGAATGGCAGATTTATTCATTGCCGGACAGTTCAATGGTGCTGAAGTTATTTCTGCTGTTTCGATTGGAAGTCAGGTAATGCATATGTTCACCGTCATGATTGTTGGACTTGCAATGGGGTCAGGAGTTTTAATTGGTCAGGCGGTTGGAGCCAGAGATTCGAAAAAAACTGCTAACGTGATAGGAAATACAATCATCCTTTTTCTCTTTCTTTCTGTAATTTTAACAGTTCTGCTTTTTATTCTTGTAAAACCAATTGTAAATGCGGTTTCTACACCATCAGAAAGTATTGAACAGACGGTGGATTATTTACGAATCTGCTTTTTGGGTATTCCTTTTATCATTGCTTATAATCTTGTTGCATCAATTTATAGGGGAATGGGAAATTCAAAAAGTCCTATGATTTTCATTGCAATTGCCTGTGTGATAAATATCATTCTGGATTTTATTTTTATGGGCGTTTTTGGAATGAAAGCTTCGGGAGCTGCATTTGCAACTGTTATAGCCCAGGCAATCAGTGTAATAATCAGTTTTTTTGCAATGTTTAAAGGAAAAAATGGATTAAAACTGAAAAAAGACGATTTCAAAATCAATAAAAATATTGTGACTGATGTATTAAAAATTGGTCTTCCTGTAGCTTGCCAGGATGGATTTATACAGATTTCATTCCTTGTTATAACAACAATTGCAAACAGGCGTGGGGTAGAAGTTGCGGCTGCTGTTGGAATCGTAGAAAAAATCATTACCTTTTTGTTCCTGATTCCTTCCAGTATGCTTTCTACAATCAGTGCAATTTCTGCTCAAAATATTGGGGCTGGAAAGATGGAAAGGGCTGTAAAAACTTTATTTGAAGGTACTGCAATTGCACTTGGAATTGGAATGATTTTTGCAGTAATTTTTCAGTTTGTTTCTTATCCGGTGCTGAAAACTTTTACAAAAGATACAGAAGTTATAAAACTTGGGGTTCAGTATTTAAGGACATATGTGATTGATTGTGTTTTTGCCAGTGTGCATTTTTGCTTTAGCGGATATTTTGTTGCACTCGGAAAATCACTTATTTCTTTTGTACATAACTGTATTTCAATCATATTTTTCAGGATTCCAGGGGCTTACCTTGCCGCAAAAGTATGGCCTGAAACTCTAACTCCAATGGGACTTGCAGCTCCAATTGGATCTCTTGTATCTGCATTAATTTGTGTATTTGCTTTTTTTGTGATAGAGAATCGGGCAAAGAAATCTTCTTTATAAAAAAACCGGGTGTCGTCTGGCAATACGACACCCGGCTATAGGAGCAAGTTGTCAAACAGGGTAGGAACTTTTCCTGTCTGACTATATTAAATTATAAGAGCCTTAACTAAGCTTTTATGTTAGGCATGCCTAACAATTAGAAATATACAGGGAATCCACGCTTTGTGCAAGGGGTTTTTTAAAATATTTTATAAAAATGCAAAAAAAAGAACTAAATAATCGTTATAATAAAAAAAATGTATAAAAAAGAAAAAATACAAAGCTTTCCCATAGCGAATTATTTAGATCAAATTTGCGATAGTTTGAAAAAGTCTTCCTCACATGTAATGGTTTTAACTGCGGAAACTGCTGCAGGAAAATCTACAGTTCTTCCTCTTGCTTTACTGGAAAATTTTGAAGGTAAAATAATAATGACTCAGCCACGGCGTCTTGCAGTCCTTGGAGTTGCAAACAGAATAAGTGAACTTCTGGAGGAGGAATGTGGAAGGGGGGAAGTCGGCTATAAAATCCATCTTGAAAATAGAGTTTCAAAAAATACAAGGTTAGAAGTGGTAACTGAAGGAATACTTGTCAGACAGCTTCAGAAAGATCCGGTTCTAGAAAATTATAATCTGGTTATTATTGATGAATTTCATGAACGTTCAATAAACACAGATCTTCTGCTTGCGTTTTTAAAAGAGGCCCTTGAACTTCGGGATGATTTATATGTCATCATAATGTCGGCTACCATAGATACTGAAAAATTACAAAACTATTTTTTGAAGGATGATAGAGAATTACCTCTTTTCCAGATTCCAGGCCGCCAGTTTCCGGTTGAAGTTGTTTACAAACCGGAATTTTCTGTTGAAAATGCAGTTTTGCAGGAAATAAATCGTTCGGAAAAAGGAAATATTCTTGTTTTTTTACCTGGAATAAGTGATATTCGAAAAGTTTTTTCAAATTTGCAGGATGAACTTAGAGAAAAAGATGTTGAACTGCTTATCCTCCACTCTAGTATTTCTCTGGAAGAACAGAAAAAAGTTTTAAAAGATTCAAAATCCAGACGCGTTATTTTATCTTCATCAATTGCAGAAACGTCTTTGACCGTTCCTGGTGTTACTATTGTTATTGATTCAGGATTAGCGCGCGTAAACCGGATAAATATTTCTACTGGTATGGAAAATCTTTCGACTGAAGTAGAAAGTGAATTTTCTGCGGAACAAAGAAAAGGTCGTGCGGGACGTTTGCAGGCTGGAAGATGCATTCGTTTGTGGTCTGAGTTTGAGCCTAGAATAAAAGATTTTCCACCAGAAATCATGCGTGCAGATTTGACAGAGCTGGTTTTGGAATGTGCTGAAAGAGGAATATTTTACGTGGATGGAATTGACTGGCTCGATAAACCTTCTAAGGCCTCCTGGACAGAAGCGGTCAAACTTTTGCAGAATCTTGGAATGCTGAAAGAAGATTTACGAATAAATGATAAAGGTAAGGTCGCTCTGGAACTTGGTTTACATCCGCGTCTGGCTGCAATTGCGATTGATGGAGGGGGACAGACCCCTGGTGGAATATCTTCTGAATGTAAAAAATTACTTTTGAAATATTCATCTTATTCAAAAGCGTCTCCAGAAATTCAGGAAAAGTTCATAAATGATTTGAACAGGCGTTTGAAAGATTGTCCTGTTGCTTTGGGGTCTATCCCCCCTGTTAATTTGGGGTCTGTCCCCTCATGTAAAAATCCATCTCTTCCTCTGGTTCTTTCAGGCTTTCCTGACCGAATTGCCAGATGTGTTAGTGAGTGTGGTGTGGAACCTGCTGAGTATCAGTTTCCGAGCGGAAGAAAGGCTCTGCTTTATCAGGGAAGAGCACCACAATGGATTGTTGCTCCATCTGTTTTGGCGGGAAAATCTGAAGGAAGCATTTTTGAGTTTGAAGAGTTAAATCAGCAGGAAATTGATGATTTTATGGAAATTCATGCTCAAAAACGTCAGAATTGCAGATTTTCAGAAGGAAAAATCCTGAAAACTGAAGATTTATGTTATGGGCAGATAGTTTTATCTTCCAAAAAAATCCAGTCTGACCCCGGAGATTTACAGGCGGCCTGGATAAATGAAGTTCAGACAAAAGGATTTAATCAGCTTCCTCTTGATGCAAAAATTGAAAATCTTCTTTTGCGATATGAATTTTATAATCAGCAGAAAGGTGATAAAGCACTGGCGGATGATAAAAATCTCAAGCTTTATCTGGAAGAAAAAATTGAAGAATGGTTATCACCCTTTATGTCAGGCATTTCTAAATTGACCTCTCAAATTGTTTATGATGCTCTTTTTTGGTTTTTAAAGGGGACAGACCTCGAAAAAAATGTTCCGGAATCACTGCTTCTTCCAAATGGACGTAAATGTAAGGTAAAATATGAAAGGCAGGAAAAAATTAAACCTGTTATAGAGATTATTATTCAGAGAATTTTTGGTTGTTTTGAAACACCTGAAATTTGCGGACAGAAGGTTTTGTTCAAACTTTTATCTCCAGCGAGCAGGCCTTTACAAATTACGGAAGATTTAGCAAATTTCTGGACTGGAGCTTGGCCTGAAATCTGTAAAGAGATGAAAGGACGTTATCCAAAGCACAATTGGAATTATAAACTGGTGGATTGAGGGGGTAATACTATATGTTTGTTTTTTTGTCATTTTTATTGATAGTTCTGGGCTTGTCAGGAATCTTTTATGATGTCCTTTTGATATGCATGAATCCAGGAACTTTTTGGGATAATGTAACTTCTTTCACCCATATATGGAGTCTTGCTGGAATATGTTTTATCGCTCTTGGAATTTACAGGTTGCGAAAAAAAAATTCCTTCTGGAGTAGTCTGAAAAAATCTCTTAAACTAATAGTCGTTAGTTTACTTGCATTTATTCTGGGTGTTTCACTTTGTTCTTTAGTTTTTATCTGTAATCCTGTTCTTACAGATATGAATGAGCAGGCTGATTATGTTATTTTGCTTGGTGGTGGAATTGATAAAGATGGCAATTTGCCTTTAAGCGTTATGAATCGTGTAAAAAAGGCGGCAGAATATTTAGAAAAACATACGGAAGTTTCTTGTGTAGTTACAGGGGGAACTTTGAAGTGGCTGCCTTATTCCGAAGCTCCTGAACTTAAAAATCAACTTGTAAAAGCAGGAATCGAGGAAAATCGTATTCTGGTGGAAGATAAGGCTCTTGATACCATTCAGAATTTTGAAAATTCAATTAAACTTATTTCAAACAATTCAGGTATTTCCGTAGCAGAATTGTTAGATAAAAAATATGTGATTGTTTCAAATGGATTTCATTTACGCAGGGCAGAACGTCTTGCAAGAAGAATGGGTTTTGCAAACGTAAGTGGACTTTCTGCAAAATGCCCTGCTTACGTTTGTCTTCATAATTATGTGAGGGAAATTGGCGCATATGTAAAATTGAATATGCGCATTTTGCTCACTGGTGAACCAGATTTACTTTCCTAAAGCAATAGAACGATCACAGGCAGCTGTAACGGCTTCAATTACTGCATTACGGAAGTTGTTCTTTTCAAGAGCGGCAACTCCTTCAATAGTTGTTCCTGCTGGTGAACAAACCATATCTTTTAGAACGGCAGGATGTTGTCCATTTTCCAAAACCATTCCTGCTGAACCGTAAACAGTTTGTGCTGCATAGGTGTAGGCCTGAGAGCGTGGCATTCCACAGCGAACTGCTGCATCTGCTAAGGCTTCAATGAACATAAATACAAAAGCAGGTCCAGAACCAGAAACGGCAGTTACACAATCCATCAGTTTTTCAGGAACTTGTTCAACCTTTCCAGCCGAAGATAAGATTTCTTTTACAGTAGCAGCTTCTTCTGCCTTGATATTGTCTTTATAAGTGATGGCGGTCATTGCTTGACCAATTTGTGCACAAACATTTGGCATCATACGAACGAATCTTGCTTTTGGTGCCCAGTTTTCCAGCTTTTCAAGTTTTACTCCGGCAGCCATTGAAATTACAACTGCATTTGTAGGAATACATCCTGCAATTTCTGCAAAAACATCTGATAAGAACTGAGGTTTTACAGCCAGGAAAATGTAATCTGCATCTAAAACTTCTTTGTTTGTTGAAACAAAAGTTGCTCCAGTTTCATTTGCAAAGGCTTTTCCAAGTTCAACATTTTTATCAGTTACTTTGATATTTTTAACATCATACTTTTTACAGATGGCCCGCATAATTGCTCCACCCATAGCACCAGTTCCAATACATGAAATTTTCATTTTAATCCTCCTGTTTTAGCTTATTCTGCATTAAATAAAGTTGCCTTTGAAAGTCCGTCATACAGTTTGATTAAAGCTGTTTCTTCAGAACCATTGGCAAGTATCATTTCAATTCCATATTTTGTTACTTTTTCGGCAGCCTGAAGTTTTGTTTCAATTCCTCCAGTTCCAAAAGAGTTTGTTTCTCCAATTGTGATTGTTTTTCTGAGTTCAGGGATTGAAGAAACTGTTTCTATCAATTTAGCATTTTTGTTTGTTTTAGGATTATCAGTGTAGATGCCATCAATATCGCTGAAAAGAATCAGTAAATCTGCTGACCAGAGAATTGCTGTGAGAGCAGAAAGATTGTCGTTATCACCAATTTTAATTTCATCAAAACTTACGCTGTCATTTTCGTTGATGATTGGAACAACTCCTTCATCTACCAGGGTAAATAAAGTATTTCGAATATTCAGACTTCTGTGTTCATTTTCAAAATCATCTTTTGTGAGCAGGAGCTGACCAATGTGAATGTCCTGTTTCTGAAAGGCTTTACGCCACTGATGCATAAGTTCAACCTGGCCAATAGAACAGAGGGCCTGACGGTAGTGAACATCCTTTTTGCGGGCCCATTCTTTTGTTGTAGAAACGCCTGCAACCTGAGCTCCAGAAGAAACCAGAATAATTTGTTTTCCCTGTTTAATAAGGCTGGCACATTGTTCTGCAAAAGAAAGCATAAATTCCAGGTTGATTGTTCCATCTGCTTTTGCAAGGGTGTTTGAACCAATCTTAATAACAATTTTACGAGCTTTTTTCAAACTTTCACAAATATTTCCCATAATTTACTCCTATCACCTAATACCTAGAACCTAAAACCTATCACCTGGTTTGTCCGTCACCATCAATCAGGTATTTTGTTGTGGTTAAAGCTTTTATTCCCATTGGTCCACGAGCGTGCAGTTTTTGGGTTGAAATACCAAGTTCTGCTCCAAATCCGAATTCTCCGCCATCTGTAAAACGGGTCGAAGCATTTACATAAACACAACTTGCATCAATCATCGACTGGAAAAGTCTTGCTTTAGAACGGCTTTCTGTGATGATGGATTCGCTGTGTTTTGTATTATGACTGTTGATATAAGAGATTGCTTCTTCAATGCTTTCTACAACTTTTACACAGCATTCATAATCAAGGTATTCGTTTCCAAAATCTTCTTCTGTAGCTGGAAGTGCATTTTTGAGATATTTAATTGCCTTCTGATCTGCATGAAGTTTTACTCTGCCATTGAAAGTTTTTTCCAGCATTGGCAGGAATTTTTCTGCAATTTTAGAATGAACTACAATACATTCAATAGCGTTACAAACACTTGGTCGCTGGATTTTTGCATTTTCAGCAACTTTACATGCCATCTCCAGATTTGCATCTTCATCTACATAAAGGTGGCAGACACCTGATCCAGTTTCAATTACTGGAACGCGGGCATTTGAAACAACATTTTGAATTAATTTTTTACCGCCGCGTGGAAGAACTACGTCAATCAATCCTACAGCATTAAGAATCTGGTCTACATCGCTGTGGTCATGTTCGTGAACTTCAACAAGTTCAATTGCTTCTGGGATTCCATCTTCAGTTTTTGAAAGGGCTTCTTTTATCACCCTTACAATTTCTTTGTTGGAATTATAGGCTGATGAAGATCCGCGAAGTAAAATGGCATTTCCACTTTTGTAAGCCAGACTGAATGCATCAACTGTTACATTTGGTCTGCTTTCGTAAATAATTGAAACAACTCCAAGAGGAACTCTTACCTGGCGGATATTCAAACCATTTGGAGTTTTCCATCCTGCAATTTCTTCACCAATAGGATCAGTCTGTCCAATCACAATTTTAAGACTTTCGACAATTCCGTTTATTCTTTTATCATCCAGCATTAAGCGGTCAATCAGCGATTCAGACATTCCATTTGAACGGCCTGCATCAATATCTTTTTTATTTGCTTCGATGATTGATTTGCGGTTTGTATCTAAGGCCTGGGCAACTTCAGAAAGAACTCTATTTTTTACTGAAGCATTCTGAAGAGCCAGTTTTTGAGAGGCTGTTCTAAGTGAAGAAGAGATTTTTTGAATATCCATTTTGTCCTCCTGGAAATATAAATAAAAAAACCGGAACCTGCTATAAGTCCCGGCTTATGTGGCCATTTTGTAAACCACTTATTAATAGTTTGCTAAGAAGTACATTCCCAACATCATTGCTATCCGGCACTTATCGTCATTCCAGTCGGCTTTGGGAGGAAGGTTTGAAATGTACCACCAGAAAATACCAAATTCTGGGTCAATGCGGAGTGTATATTCTGCAAAGTCTGGAGAATCTGGTTTTTGTCCAAACATAAGGAAAACTGCCTGATTAATAATCTGCAGGAAAAGAGTGTAATTATCTTTCCATTCGTTATTACCAAGGAAAATATCTAATTGGTATAAAAGTTGATCTTTTAATGCAATGTCTGATTTTTCAACCCAGGTTTTCTGGATTAAAAGAGTAAGATTATTTTTAAAGCTAGCAACAAGTTTAGAAACTCCAGCATCATCCAATTGTGTTAAACCTTTGCTTGAGCCAAAAGCGATTGCAATTTTATCTGCTGATCCGTCGTAGCCATTCTTTTTATCAAGAAAATCCGAGAGTGCATTTATAGTGTCTTTGTCTAAAAATTCTGAAAGAATATCGGCTTGTTTAATCATAATTAAGATATTAAAGAAGATTGAAAAAATAATCAATTATAAGAATCTCTATCTTTATAATCTATGTTTTTTGTTTAAAACAAATTACAATATATTTATGAATAATAAAAATATTACAGCTGACCAACAGTTCAATAAAATGGTGAATGAACCTGTTTCGAAATTGATTACAACTTTAGCTATACCTACGGTTATTTCCATGCTTGTAACTTCTATTTACAACATGGCGGATACATTTTTTGTATCACAAATTAATACTCAGGCGAGCGCAGCTGTTGGTATTGTATTTCCAATCATGTCTATAATTCAGGCTTTTGGTTTTACTCTTGGTATGGGTGCTGGAAGTTTGATTTCTATAAAACTTGGTCAGAAGAAAAATGATGAAGCTTCTGTAATTTCTTCAACTGCATTTTTTTCAGCCTTAGGTTTTGGTGGTGTAATTCTTGTTTTAGGAGTTCTTTTTTCATCACAGTTTATGAGACTGGTTGGTGCTTCTGAAGCTGTTTTGCCTTATGCAAATGATTATGCCCGTTTTATTTTTCTTGGTGCACCATTTATGTGTGCTTCTTTTGTATTAAATAACAGCCTGCGTTCAGAAGGAAAATCTTTTTTATCAATGATTGCCCTTACTTCTGGTGGGGTAATCAACATTGCGCTTGATCCATTTTTTATTTTTGTATTAAAGATGGGAATTAGCGGGGCAGCGGTTGCAACTCTTATCAGTCAGTTTATAAGTTTTATGATTCTTTTAAGCTGGTATTTAAGAAAAAAGGTAATTTGTCATATAAGTATAAATTTATTTGGAAAACCTAAAATTCTTGGTAAAATAATTTATACAGGGGTTCCTTCCTTAGCACGACAGGGACTGGCAAGTATAGCAACAATTCTTTTAAACACAATGGCAGGACGATACGGTGGAGATTCTGGTATTGCCGCTATGTCAATTGTCACAAAGATTTGTATGTTTATTGCTTCAATTATGATTGGAATTGGACAGGGCTTCAGCCCAGTAAGCGGTTATAATTATGGAGCAAAAAGATATGATAGAGTTTTTAAAGCCTGGGTTTTTATGGTTATAAGCGGATTTTGTCTTATGAGTTTTCTTGCAGGATTTTGTATAATTTTTGCTCCTCAGATTCTTCGTGCCTTCCGTGATGATGACCTGGTAGTTCAGGTTGGAACGGTTGCTTTAAGATATCAGGCTGCTTTTATACCATTCCACCCACTGATTGTTGGAACAAATATGTTAATGCAGTCAACAAGACATGTAAAACAGGCAACTTTCCTTTCTATGAACAGACAGGGTGTATTTTTTATACCTGCAATTTTAATTTTACCGTCAATAATGGGTCTTACAGGTGTAGAAATAACACAGTTTGTTGCAGATTTCCTTAGCGCATTGGCAGCAATTCCTTTTGCTGTATGGTTGTTTAGAAAATTAAAAAAGCAGGAGAATTCTTAATGAAAAAATTATTACTTGTTTTTAGTCTGTCTATATTTTCAGCAGTTTTCTGGGCTCAGACAAAAGATACTTTTTTTAAAGATTATGTAAGTAAAACCTGGACGGTGGAAGATGGCATGCCAGGAAATTCCATAACAGATATATATCAGAGTAAAGAAGGATATATTTATTTTGGAACTTATGGTGGTCTAACCCGCTTTGATGGTGTCCGTTTTTTAACTTACAACAAATATTATGATTCAAGATATGGATTCCTTTCTGCACGTTCGATTATGCAGGATTCAAAAGGAAATTTCTGGGTAGGATCAAATGATGAAGGTGCCTACTGTCTTAGACCAAGTGGCGATATCATTTCTTTTACAACTGAAAATGGTCTTACAAACAATTCAATCCGTTCATTTTGTGAAGATAAAGATGGAAATATCTGGATTGGAACTGCATCGGGCGTAAACTGTGTTGGCAAAGATTACAAACTGGAAAAAAGAGAAGGATTTAATGAGATTCCGCTTGATAATCATTTTATTGTAGCTCAAATGTATTGTGATACAGCTGGTAGAATCTGGATTGTAACCAGGGCTGAAAATGGACTTTATGTTTATGCAAACGGAAAATTTTCTATCTATGATGGTATTCATGTAATAAATAATCCGGTTGTAACAGCAATTAATCAGGATTCAAACGGAGCTTACTGGTTTGGAGTTGCCCCATACTATGCAGTAAAAATTTCGGCCGATGAAGAAGTCCTCCATAATCTTGGATACGGAGCTCAGAAAGGAACAATTGTTTCAACAATTTATCAGGATTCAGCAAGAAACATCTGGTTTGGACTGGATAATGGAATCACAATTTATCATGACGGGCTTTATTCTTATTATGATAAAAGTAAAGGTCTTTCTGACGACAGTGTTGGAAAAATCATAGAAGATAAAGAAAAAAATATCTGGATTGCAACTGATCATGGTGGAGTTCAGAAATTAAGTTATGGAAAATTCCAGACAGTTGGAATGCATACTACAGTAAATGCAATTGCTCAGGATTCTTTTAGAAAGGTTGTCTGGATTGCTGGTGATAACGGACTTTACTGCTATCAGAATAATTCTTTTATCACAAATAGTATTACTGAATATTGTAAAGATGTCCGTATCCGTCACTTATCTGTTACTAAGAATGGTGCACTTTTAGTTTCAACTTATGAAAAATTTGGACAGTTAAAGTTCAATCTTGATGGAAGCATTCAGGCCTGGACAAAAGATAAGGGAATTATTGGAAATCGTGTTCGTGTTGCCGAAGAACTTAATAATGGTGATTTATATATTGGAACTACAACAGGTCTTTCAATTGTTGATGGAAAAACTGGAAAAATTCAGAATATTGCAAAAGGCGAAGATTTAGATAACGATTACATCATGTGTCTTTATGAAAATCCTGACGGAACAGTCTGGGTTGGAACTGACGGTGGTGGAATTTTTATCTTAAAAGATAGAGAAATTGTCAAAAAAATTACAAAAGAAACTGGTCTTGCTGGAAATGTAGTATTTAAGATTCAGTCTTTTAAAGATGGAGAAATCTGGATTTGTACAGGTACTGGAGCTTCTTATTACAAAAACGGAAGGATTTTTAATTTTAACTCTTCAAATGGATTTAATACGGATGGTGTTTTCCAGCTCATACCAGATATTTCTGGAAGAATCTGGGGTACAAGTAACCGTGGTATTTTCTACATCAAAGAAAATGATGCAATGGATGTTCTTGATGGTCGTAAAGTTAATGTATTCATGAAATTCTATGGCAGATTGGATGGTATTACTTCAGGAGGAATTACTTCTACATCACTTTCTATGAAAGATGATATGGGAAGAGTCTGGTTCACTTTGATAGACGGTTTTACTATTTTTGATCCGGTTAGAAATGCTTCAAAAAATTCACCACCAGAAGTAAAAATCGAAGATGTGATTGTTGATGGGGAAAAATATCCTGTGATAGACGGAACAATTGTTCTGCCGGCTGAAACAAAACGTCTTAATATAAATTATACAGGCATCAGTTTTATTTCTTCAGAACAAATTATGTTTAAGACAAAACTTGCTGGATTTGAAGAAAAATATTCAGACTGGTCAGATATCCGAGTTGCTTCTTATACAAACCTTGGCCCTGGAGAATACACTTTCTCTGTAATTGCAGAAAATGGTGATGAAGTACAGAGCTTAAATGCAGCAAGTATAAAAATCATAAAAGAATCATTTATCTGGCAAAGACCAGGCTTTATTGTGTTTGTTCTTGTCATGATAACTACTGTAATTTGTCTTTTGGTTTCGTTAAAACTTTATTCTTTGAAGAAACAGCAGAGAAAAACTGAAAAATTCTTTATAGAAGTTATTGAAGCTTTTGTTGGAACAATAGATGCAAAAGATAAATATACAAATGGTCATTCTACCCGTGTTGCAAAATATTCAAAAATGCTTGCAAGTGCTTATGGTTTGAATGATGAAGAAATAAAAGAGATTTATTATGCGGCTATGCTTCATGATATTGGAAAGATTGGAATTCCAGACTCAATTATCAATAAGCCGGAAAAACTTACAGATGAGGAGTACAACATCATTAAAACACATTCTGTAATTGGAAGTCAGATTTTAAGTTCAATTTCATCAATGAAAAATATTGCAGTTGGTGTACGAGGTCATCATGAAAGATTTGATGGAAAAGGATATCCAGATGGATTACAGGGAACTGACATACCATTAATTGCAAGAATTATCACCGTCGCCGATGCATATGATGCTATGACTTCAAATCGTAGTTATAGAAAATTTATGGCACAGGAAGATGCAAGAAGTGAAATTGTAAAGAATCGAGGAATTCAGTTTGATCCGGAAATTGCAGATAAAATGATTGAAATCATTGATGCAGATGAAGAATACAAACTGCATGAATAGGTAAATTTACTAATTGACTACATGTTTTATTCTTGTAGAATTTTGCATATTATTTTGGAAACAAATAAACAGGAGAAAATAGAAAAATGAAAACTGTTGCAGGTATTGATCTTGGAACACAGAGTATGAAAGTCGTAATTTATGATTACGAAAAGAAAGAAATTATAGAAAAGGCATCTTGCCCAATGGATTTAATTTCAGAAGCAGACGGAACACGTGAACAGAAGACTGAATGGTTTGATAAAGGTCTTGAAGTTTGTTTTGGAAAACTTTCTGCAGAAAACAAAAAAACAATTGAGGCTATTGGTGTTTCAGGACAACAGCACGGTTTTGTTCCTTTAGATAAAGATGGAAAAGCTTTGTATAACATCAAACTCTGGTGCGATACATCAACTACAGAAGAATGTAAAATCATTACAGAAGCAGCTGGTGGTGCAGATAAAGTTGTTGATGCACTCGGAAATCTTATGCTTACTGGTTTTACCGCTCCAAAAATCCTCTGGCTTAAACGCAATAAAGCAGATGCTTTTGCCGCATTGAAATATATCATGCTTCCTCACGACTATTTGAACTGGAAGCTTACAGGCGAATACGTTATGGAATATGGTGATGCTTCTGGTACTGCCTTATTCGATTCAAAGAACCGCTGCTGGTCAAAGAAGATTTGTGACATTATCGATTCAAATCTTATCAATATCCTTCCTAAATTAATTGAACCTTCTGCTCCTGCTGGAAAAGTTTCTGCACAGGCTGCTAAGGCTTATGGCATTCCAGAAGGAATTCCTGTTTCTGCTGGTGGTGGAGACAACATGATGGGTGCTGTAGGAACTGGTACTGTTGCAGATGGATTCCTTACAATGTCTATGGGAACTTCTGGAACACTTTACGGTTATTCAGACAAGCCAATTGCTGATCCTGCAAACGGTTTGAGCGGTTTCTGTTCTTCTACCGGTGGATGGTTACCACTTCTTTGTACAATGAACTGTACAGTTGCTACAGAATTTGTTCGCGGACTTTTCCAGATGGACGTAAAAGAACTTGATGGAGAAGCTTCTAAGGCTCCTTGTGGTTCAGAAGGCGTTCTGGTAATTCCTTTCTTCAATGGGGAACGAACTCCAAACCTTCCAAATGGACGTGCAAGTATTACAGGTCTTACATCAGCTAATACAAATAGAGCTAATATTGCCCGTGCTTCTCTTGAATCTGCAGTATTTGCTATGCGTGGTGGACTTGAAGCCTTCCGTAAACTTGGATTCCAGCCAAAGGAAATTCGCCTGATTGGTGGTGGTTCAAAATCTCCTATCTGGCGTCAGATTGCAGCAGATATTATGAACCTTCCAATTCGTGTTCCACTTTTGGACGAAGCAGCTGCTCTTGGTGGTGCTGTTCAGGCCCTCTGGTGCTTGAAAAATCAGTCTGGTAAGTGTGATATTGCTCAGCTTTGTGCAGAACACATCAAACTTGATGAATCTAAGAGTACAAATCCAATTGCAGAAAATGTAGCAGCTTACAATAAAGCTTATGCAGAATATGACAAGATTGTAAAAACTCTTACACCACTTTATGAGTAATCTGGTTTTGCAGTTTTAATTCTTCTTAAAACCCGTAGTTCGTTTTTCGGATTACGGGTTTTTTTATAAAAAACAATGCAAAATCTAATATTTTTGTTATAATTTTTTTATGAGTAAGATGGTTTTTATTGGTCCTAAGGACAAAATAAGCACAAAGTATTTTAATACGGCTTCAATGAAGTTTGCTTCCAAGTTTGTGGAAATTAATGATGAGTCTGTAAAAAAAATCAATGACTTTAAACCGGACTTTGCAATTGTTTATGTTTATAATCTTCCTTTCGATAATTCTGATTATGTAATAGATGTTTTAATGAACTTAAAAGATATTCCTGTTGTTTTGTATGGAACAAAATCTGAATATAAAGTTTATGAACAGTCATGCCAGGCAAAGTTTATATCTTTTATTCTTGCACCTGTTTTAGAAGATGATTTTGCTAAACGAGTTTATAAGTTTTGGGTTGATATTCACATTGATGTAACAGATGTTTTAATTGAAAAGTCAGAGGATAACAGAAAAAAAGTCCTGGTTGTAGACGACGATCCTATATCACTACGACAGATGATGAACATGCTTAAAGATAAGTATAAAGTTGCTGTTGTAAAGAGTGGACCTGCTGCTCTGGAATATCTTACAAAAGAAGTACCAGATCTTATTCTTTTGGATTATGAAATGCCAGGGTGGGATGGAGTTCAGACTCTGGAAATGATAAGAGCCAATAAAGATTTAATTTCTATACCAATTTTGTTTCTTACAGGCATTTCTGACAGGGAACTGGTTACAGAAGCTCTTAAACATAAACCTCAAGGCTATATTTTGAAAAATTCAGATCGTAACACAATTTTAGAAAAAGTTTCTTCGGTTTTTAAATAGGCTGATAAAGATACTTCAAACTCCAGGGAAAAAATCATGAAAAATCCTTTTATAATGCATTTTGAAAGTGATGAAGAAAGGCATATTTTTGAGTTGGAATGTGCAAAGGTTGATAGTAAAAGGGTCTACTTTTATGCAGGTTTAATCTTTTTATTCCAGGCCTTCCTTTTGCTGTATGATTATCTAAATCCTGGTATAGAGTTTGCCCAGGTTCAATGGCTTTACAGAATTATGAACACTGCAATGGCAGAAATTTCTCTTCTTGTAATAGTTGCTACGGCTCTTTGTCATAGGGATTTTGAAAAAAAGTACAAAATTTTCTACATCATTTTATGCATTTATTCTGTTTTAATACTTTCAGATTCCATTTTGGACGGAATTATTGGTGCTTATGCAAATGGACATGAAGATTTGACCTTTTTCTTTATCTGTCTGATGCTTACTTCCTGCGTATTTTTTATTAATCCTGTAATTGTTTTAATAATGTCCGCTCTGGAACTTTTTGTTTTTATCATCATAACTTATAAAATATTTCCTTCTTCCTATCATGTTTACTTGCCTTATCCTATTTTTATCATATTTATAACAACTACAGTTTCATATTTTCGTGCCTATCAGATGCGGCGAATCCTTCGTCAGAAATCTCTGATTGAAAAAATGCAGAAACAGGCAGAAATGGAAAATGAGATGAAGTCAGTTTTCCTTGCAAATATGAGCCACGAAATTCGAACCCCAATGCATTCGATTATAGGTATGAGTGAACTGGCAATGGATTTTAATCTTCCTGATGCACAAAAAAATACAATCCGTCAGATTCATTCTTCAGGGGTCAGTCTACTTGGAATTATTAACGATATTCTGGATTTATCAAAAATTCGTTCAGGAAAAATGGAAATTACCTGTGCAGATTATGATCTTCTGAAACTTTTTTATGATATTTCTAATGTTGTTTTAGTAAGATTGAAGGATAAAGATGTTGAACTTCGGCTGGAAATTGATCCTGAACTTTCTGCAAAATTTCATGGAGATGATCAGCATATCCGTCAAATTATACTTAATCTTGCAGGAAATGCGGCAAAATTTACAGAAAAAGGACACATCACTCTTAGGCTCGAAAAACTTGAAAAGTATGAAAATAGAAGCGGATATAGGGTTTCTGTAATTGATACTGGTGTAGGAATCCGCCAGGAAGATATGGGAAAACTTTTTGATGCTTTTAAACAGCTCAATATGTCAATGAATCGTACAAAGGGTGGAACAGGACTTGGACTTAATATTTCAAAAAATCTTGTTCAACTTATGGACGGTTCAATTGGGATTGAATCTGAATATGGAAAAGGTTCCTGTTTTTATGTAAATCTTCCTCAGGAAAGGGTAGGTCAGACTTCTTGTGAGCAGGCATATAAAACAATTTTTGATGCAGCACCTGTTTTGAGCGAACAGCCGGAGTTGAAACTACTTTTGGTGGAAGGCTTTCTAAATAAGGCGGAATATTCTGCTTTATTTGCAGAGGAAGCAGAAAGAGTCAAATTTTTGGCAAGTAAGGCAAATATTCTTGTTGTTGATGATAACGAAGTAAATCTTCAGATTGCTCAGGGCTTGTTAAAAAAACTTGGAGTTAATGCCGAGCTTGCTGAAAGTGGTTTTAAGGCACTGGAGTTAATTTCTAAAAAAGATTACGACATTATTTTTATGGACCATCAGATGCCGGTTATGGATGGAATTGAAACCTTAAAAAAGATTCGGGAAATGGAAAATAAGGATGATGGGGGACAGACCCCTAAAATTTCCAGGGTTGTTATTGCTTTAAGTGCCAATGTTTCCTATGGATCCAGAGAAAATTTTCTTGCAGCTGGTTTTAATGATTTTCTTGGAAAGCCTGTTCAGGGCAGAGATTTTCAGAGGATTTTACAAAAGTGGCTTCCGGAAAACTTAATTGAAGAGGTAGAAAAAAATGATGAGGGGTCTGTCCCCCCTGATACAGTTTTAATTCCAAAAGATTTTACAGAGCAGGCCCAGAAACTTCATTCTTACAATATTGATGTAGAGCAGGCTGTAGAAAATGCCGGAGATTTTGAAAACTGGTTTAATGTAACTAAAACTTTTACAAGACTCATTTCTAAAAATGCTTCAGATATAGAAAAAGACCTTATTAATGGTGACTACAAGGATTTTACAATTTTAGTTCATGCCTTAAAGAGTTCAGCCAGAATTATTGGTGCGAATAAACTTTCTAAGAGTGCAGAAGAACTGGAAATGCTTGGAAAAGACATACAGGCTAAAAATGGTAATTTTGAAGAAATTCTTGGTCAAATTCAGGTAAAAACAGGAAAAATGTTGTCAGAATATCGTGAATTTGAAGGAATTTTAGCCCCAATTTTTGAAGATCCTTTATCTTCATCTGAAGAGAAAAAACTTATGACGGTGGATGAATTTGAAGGGATAAAAGCAAGTATTCTCCAGGCCTGCGATTCCTGCGACCTTGAAAAAATAGAAAAAGAAATGGACAAAATAAAAGGCTTCTATTTGCCTCAAGAAGTAAATCTTGATATAGAAGCCTTAACCGATGCTATTGATCAGATAGATTTTGACAGGATAAAAACTCTTATTTAAAGTTCTTTACTCCGTCTAAATCCAATGTTGCAAATAAATCATCGATTGTTTCACGACGTCGGATTTCTTTGAAACTTCCATCTTCTCTCATAAGAATTTCACCACAGCGGAGTTTTCCATTGTAGTTAAAGCCCATTGCACGACCGTGAGCACCAGCATCATGAATAATGATATGATCACCAATGTCAATTTTAGGAAGTTTGCGGTCTACAGCAAATTTATCGCAGTTTTCGCAGAGGGAACCTACTACATCATAAGTGTGATCTTTTGCAGCATTTTCTTTTCCACTGACAGTAACTTCATGGTAAGCCCCATACATTCCAGGACGCATAAGATCTGCCATACAAGAATCTGTACCAATGTATTCTTTGTAAGTGTGTTTTTCGTGAATTGCAGTAGTAATTAACCAGCCGTATGGACCAGTAATAGGACGACCACATTCCCAGTGAATTTCCATTGGATCAAGGCCAGCAGGAACAAGAACTCTGTCATATTCTGCACGAATTCCTTTTGCAACGTAATCATAATCTACGGCAACCTGATCAGGCTTGTAAGGAATACCAAGTCCTCCACCTAAATCAACAAATTCAATACGAACGCCAGATTTTTCTTTAATTTCAACAGCAAGTTCAAAAACGAGTTTTGCAGTATCAACAAAGAAATCTGGATTTAATTCATTTGAAGCAACCATTGTGTGAAGTCCAAAATGTTTTACACCTTCATCTTTGCAGATTTTATATGCCTGAATGATTTGTTCACGGGTAAGACCATATTTTGCTTCTTCTGGTTTACCAATGATTGAGTTACAGCCCTGTTTGTCTTTTCCTGGATTGTAGCGGAAACAGATTTTTTCAGGGAGTTTTCCGAGGTGTTTTTTCAGATAGTCGATATGTGTTATATCATCCAGATTAATGAGATTTCCTCTTTCATAAGCATATTTATATTCTGCAGCAGGAGTTTCGTTTGAAGTAAAAAGAACTAAATCACCTTTAATATCTGATATTTCAGAAAGCATAAGTTCTGGCAAAGATGAACAGTCAGTTCCACATCCTTCTTCTGCAAGAATTTTTAAGATATAAGGATTTGGACAGGCTTTTACAGCATAGTGTTCAACAAATTTAGGAAAAATGCTGAATGCTTTTGTGAATTTTCGCATGTTTTCGCGAATTGCCTTTTCATCATACAGATAAAATGGAGTAGGGAAATCTTTAATAAGATTATCCAACTGTGATTTGTTTAGTGGAAAATTTGAACTCATATAATACCTCGCTGCAAAATTATGTCAAAATCGAGGTTTATTATCAATATGTATCAAAAAGGCGAAAAATCAGTTTTTATTCTTTTGTGATTGTGTAGAAGGCTGGTTTTTTATGCCCCTGACCATCAAACAAAAGTGGTGCATCTGTACGTCCTTGAACAGGGAAGTTATTTTTCCATGAAAAATTGTCTGTAACACCCCATAAAAGAACATCTTTTAAATATCCTTTTTCAGCTTCTTTCTTAAAGCAGTTAAAAATTTCCTGATAGCGTTTAGCCTGTTCTTCCAGAATTTCTACAGTTACTTCTTTTTTTGCTTCTTTATCATCTTTGTAGATAGAAACATCCATTTCTGTAACAATTACATTCAATCCGAGCTGACCAAATTTTTCTATTGTTTCTTCAATTTGTGATACTGGAGGATAATCTACAGAAATGTGCATTTGTAAGCCAACTGTATCAACTGGTACACCGCGGTCTAACATGCCTTTCACCAGTTTATACATTCCTTCTCGTTTTTCAGGAATAATTTCCAGATTGTAATCATTTATAACAAGACTGGAATTTGGAAAGGCTTTTTTTGCCCAATGGAAGGCCTTGTCTATATATTCAGGTCCAATTATCTGATACCACAAGGAATGTTCACTTCCATCACGTAAATCAAAATTTTTATCAGAAATGCATTCATTTACAACATCAACAGAAGAAACATATTTATGATATCTTCTGCCAACTTTGAAAATATATTTTTTCAGGCGTTTTTCAAGTTTTTCTTTTGAAACAAGACTTCCATCCCGGTTTTTAAAAATCCACTCAGGAGATTGATTATGCCAGACAAGAGTATGCCAGCGAACAGCCTTGTTGTACTTTCTTGCAAATTTTATAAAGGCATCGGAGCGTGCAAAGTTATATTTGCCAGGTTTTGGATAAACTCCAACCATTTTTGTGTCATTTTCGCAAACGATAAGATTAAAATGATCTTTTACCAGTTGAATATCAGGAAAGCTTGCTTCATCTTTTGTATAAAAGAGCCAGTTTAAGGCAGCGCCTACTCTAAAATAATTATCATAATAATTGCTTAATGAATTACACATAGGGCGATTATGTAGCTTTTTGGTATATTAAAATATAAGAAAGATTTCTTAAAATTGCAAAATTCTCTATGTTAAAAAAAGAAGCCGCCTGTTTCGGCGGCCTGTTTGATGCTAAAGTTCACGTAGAACTGCACCTTAAAATATATCCAGCGATTAGCAGCTGGTAGCTTTAATGTCTAACGTTTAGCCACGTCCTGGCGTGTTGTCTTTGTCGGAAATTGCATTATTGCCTCCTCTACAAGCAGCCGGTAGCCGTCCTTATCTCGGTTCCCTAACCACGTTTTTAATAATACCATGGATTTCTTATAAGGCAAGTTTTTTTTGTAAAAAAATTAAATAATTTTAGGTGAAATTTATTACTGTCAAATTACTATGTTAGTGCTAATATATAATCGTAAAGATGTTTTCTTATTAGAAAAGGCAATTTTTAAGGAAATATCAGGAGATTAGAAAAAAAATGCGTATTAAATCTGTTTTCTCTCATAGTTTTGAGAAATATGGAAAAGTGCTTACAGGTTATGATGTAGCAGATCTTTTAAAAAAATTAGATGAAACTACAGATAAGCCTGCTAATGCAGTTATTTATGAACCGGGAGATGCAGGTCTTGAATCTTTGCCAGTTGCAAAAGAATTCAGTGATAATGCATATGGTGGAATGCCAATTCAGGTTGGATATTGTAACGGTTTCAATACAAAATTAAATTGTCTTGAATATCACCGTGGTTCAGAATTAAATATCCCTTCAAATGATATGGTACTTTTGTTAGCACCACTTCAGTCTGTAAAAAATGGAAAATTAAATACAAGTGCAGTTGAAGCTTTCTATGTTCCAAAAGGAACTGTTGTAGAAGTTTATGAAACAACTTTGCACTATGCACCATGTAACGCTGTAAAAAATGGTGAAGTAAGTAAAGAAGGCTTCCGTGTAATCATCGTTCTTCCAAAAGATACAAATACAGAAAAACCAAAGATTACAGAAAAGAATTTTGAAGATAAGTTACTTTGGGCTCGTAACAAGTGGCTCATTGCACATGCAGATTCAAATGAAGCAAAACAGGGTGCTTTTGTAGGTCTTACAGGCATCAATATTGATTTAGCAAAAAACAAATAAAAGAAGAATAATCTTCTAAAAATAGGAGCAAAAAATGAATAACAATTCACCAAAAATGAAAATTGGTATTGTCGCAGTTAGCCGCGACTGTTTCCCAGAGTCACTTTCAGTAAACAGAAGAAAGGCTCTCGTTGAAGCTTACACAAAAAAATATGGAGCAGATGATATTTACGAATGCCCAATTTGTATCGTAGAAAGCGAAATCCACATGGTACAGGCTTTGGAAGATATTAAGAAAGCAGGATGTAATGCACTTTGTGTTTATCTTGGAAACTTTGGTCCAGAAATTTCTGAAACTTTACTTGCAAAGCACTTTGACGGTCCAAAAATGTTCTGTGCTGCTGCAGAAGAGTCTGGAAACAGCCTGATGGACGGACGTGGAGATGCTTACTGTGGTATGCTCAACGCTTCTTACAACTTAC
>CAMPAL010000012.1 GCA_946631855.1 uncultured Treponema sp.
AGTAATCTTTTACGTCTTTACCGTTTACAACGATTTTACCTGAGCCATCGCGAACGAATACGCGAGCTACAGCAGTCTTTCTTCTTCCTGTTCCAATAGCAATATTCTTTACCATTTCTTAACTCCCGTAAATTAAAGTTCAACTGGCTGTGGGTTCTGAGCAGCATGTGGATGTTCAGCACCAGCGTAAATCTTTACACATTCCATCATCTTACGACCAAGACGTCCATGTGGAAGCATACCAGCTACAGCAATTTCCATTGGCTGTGTTGGATGTTTTTCAAGCAATTTTTCATATGTGTGAGCACGAAGTCCACCAACGAATCCTGTGTGATGATAATAAATCTTCTTCTGTTCTTTTCCACCAGTAACAGCAGCTTTTTCTGCATTGATGATTACAACAAAATCACCCATCAACTGGTTCTTTGTATATGTTGCTTTGTTCTTTCCGCGTGCAATTGCAGCAGCTTTAGCAGCAACACGTCCTAATGGTTTTCCGGCTGCATCAATAATGTACCATTTGCGAGCCTGTTCGTATTCTTTAACGAAGATAGTTTCCATGATATACCTTACTAAAAATAAAAGTTTATCTGCAACTCTCAAATATTTGCATCTTATTCGAAAGTCGCCAAAGATTTCAGATGAGCAGTCCAAAATCCTTTAACGGGTAAAATATAATATCAAATTCAGAGCATCTTAGTCAATAGCATTACTAATCCATTATAGACACAGGCAAAATATAGGATGTTGAATCAATTGTAAAAGTATCCCATAAAGCTGCAAGGCCTGTAGCATTCTTTTCAAGAACCCATTCGTTTAATGCATCAAGAACATTAGATTTATTTAATGTATATGCAGAAGCTGCTTCAAATTCTGTTCCTGAAAATAAAAATTTACCAACAGTTGTAGAATTAATTGGTAAGTCTGTCACCAGTTCTTTGCTCAATACAGAGGTTCCATATGGACCAATCGACATGTTATTATGATAATTATATTGAAGGCACATAGAATTACATTTTGAAGCATCATCAATTATAGCACCAACAATGGTGCCACAATATGATTCCAGGGAAGACGTGAGCCTTGCAGAACTTATACAATTTTCTATATCACAAGCACCTACTAAATCCATATAACCAACAATTCCACCATAACCTTCACTACCATTAATGGTCGAAGTATTTCCTGTTGTTAAAAGGCCATAAAATGCACAATTTACAACATTAGCATCAGTGTCATACTCACTATACAAACCGCCGATAATTCCACCAACAGCTGCTTTTCCACTTACACTGGCAAAACTAACACAGTTATATACATTGACAACTCCTTCTGCTCTACCGATTAATCCGCCGGCATTGGTAATTGTTCCACTTCCAGTAGAATTAAGTCCAGTTACAGCAACATATGATACACAATTATACATATTAATTGAATATGCATTACAAACTATACCACCAATATTTTCTGCATCAGAAACTCCTGTTGCAGTTATAGAACCATTTACAGTAAGATCCTGTATAGTACCCGCTGTAACAGAACCAAACATTCCACGATATTCGGATGCTGAGTATGTAACACTTAAACCGTCAATTGTATGTTGATGACCATAAAACTGACCTCCAAATGGAGTTGAATTATCTACTGCATTACCAATACAAACCCAGGTATTAGAAATAAGGGTAATATCTTTGTAAAGATGTATTTCACGACCAATACAAGCTTCTCCAGAATTAACCCAGTTAGAAATCTGTAGTAACTGACTATAATTAAAGACATTTATAATATTATTATTATTGTTAATATAATCATACTCAGGGCATGTTTCAGGGAAATTACTTCTTTCCAGCCCTTCATAAGAGACTGGTATAGGATAAGTCATTCCTTCATAAAGGAAAGTTTTATCCCAGGTATTAAAGCTAGTATCTGTAAGTGTTGAAGAAAGAGTTTCTATTCTACCAGACAAAGTTGAAGAAAGATCTGAAACATCTGTAACAGGAGTAGCTGTATCGGTAGAAGTAGAAGCGAAAGGTTTTCCTAAATCTGAATCATAATACAAAGCAGAAGCAGAAGCATTTGTTGCTTGTGATACAAGAACAGAACCGCTACCAATTACAAGACCTGCAGAAATACAGTTATCAACATAAGTCTTAGAACTACCATATGTAATTCCAGATGCATTTGCACAGTTTATATATCCAAAATTTGCACAATTATAAATATAAGTTGAAGTAGCAACTGTATCTCCAAAGCCAAGGATTCCTGCAACTTTTTCAACATTACCAGAACAAATAATACTGCCTGAATTTACACAATTTGTAATGATTGTTATATAACCAGCATAACCACAAATTCCACCAATATAAGAAGGAGAAGTTCCCGTTCCTGTGGAATTTACGTAAATATCTATATCTGAAACACAATTACTAATAGTTCCTGTTGAGCTGGAAGACCCAACAAGACCTCCTGAACAAGCACCTGCAGAACCTGAAGTTGTAATTTCTATATTGCCTGAAACATATAAATTTTTAATAGTTCCTGCACCCAGTTTTCCAAAAAATGCTGTATAATTAGCTGATGTCGAAAGATTTAATCCTGTTATTTTATTATTCTGTCCATCAAAAATTCCTTTAAATGCATAAGAACCTGAAAATAAAGAGGTTGTCCATTCTTCTGTAAGAGCAATGTCATTAGCCAGATAAAACTCATACTTAGAAAAATCATAAGACTGAGAATAATCGCGAAGATTTTTTAAATCTTCTTCGGTAGAAATAAGATAATTACCCTGAACTTTATTGTCATTATCATACTCGCTGAATGGATGATATAATTTTTCAATTTTACCTTCATTATCAATTCCCCATATATAACTTTGAGCTGTGGTAAAAATTGAATAATCTATATCTTCATCTGAGGTTACTAACTGAAGGCCTTCAGCATAATCTGTATTATAAGTAGCAAGTATAAGTTGAGAATTAGTTACTGCTTCGGAATCTTCAATGTGAAGCGTAGGAATAACACTTCCGGAACCTTTATAAAGATAAATACTTTTATCACCTTCAAAAGAACATCCGTCTGAAAGATAGATATCATTTGTTGTATATAAATAATAGTTCTTAGTATCGTTAAAAGTTGACTTAGAAAAGTTTATCTCTCCAGAAAAGTGACTATTTGTATATACACGCACTTCATAAAGTCCACCAGAAAAAGAACATTCATTAAACGATATAGCCCCACTTATATTAGAAGAGTTTTCATAAGTAATACTTACTCCATAATTAGTTTGTAATGTATTTTCAATAGAAGTATTATTAAAATTTATATCCATCTCTAATAAATATGGAGCAATATAAACAAGTCCATTTGAACAATTACTTCCTGTAATACTGGAATTAGAAACATTTACAGTTCCAGCTAAGAGATACATTGCTCCAGCCTGTATAGAAGTTGATGGAGCACACTCAAATTTACAATAATCTACATTTAGAGCACCCGCTCCAGTAGAATATTGTGTTTTTACACAATAACTTTTTTGAGATACAAGAGTAAGGTTTTTAAGGGTTAATTCCTGAGAGTTTCCAGCTAAAACAAACATCTCTGATGTAAAATCAGAAGCTCTGGTAATTACAGCATTATTATCAAGATCAGTTTCGTCTGTATTACCATAAGTTTTTACTACAAGATTTTTTACAGTAGATGTATCAATAGTTTCTGAAAGTTCACAACTGGTACCGGCTTTTATATTTATAGTTGCACTTTCCTTTCCATAACCTTTTGCAACTTCAAAAGCTTCTTCAATTGTCTGGAATGGATCAAACATAGAACCGTAAGTTCCATTTGTAGTTACAGTCGGATCTACATAATATTCATTCTGACTGGCAAATTGAACATCTGTCTCTGTAACCTCAAAACTTCCATCATTCTTTATAAAACCTCTGGCAGAAACAGATTTCCAGATATTTGTAATCATAGAATTAAAAACATTAACTCTATCATTATGTCTTATAATAACATTAGTTGAAGAATCATAAAAAGTAAGACTTAATTCATATATACCAGCAGGTATATCAGATTCAGAAATACTGGCAAGCCCTGAAGTAACCGCTCTTACATCACCACCATAAGTTACTGAGCTATCATCAAGATTTGTAAGACTATAAGAATATTGTACAACAGAAGTTCCTTCCACCGTAATTGAAAGATCAACTTGTCCACTTGAAGAAGTTGTTCCGAAAGCCTCTATAATAATCTTCAAGGGGTCTGCCTGCCCTACTGTGTATTCTGTAGTTCCTTCCAGAATTTTATTTTCATCAATACAATCATCTGCACTGGAAGCATTATAAGCAGAAGCTGTTATATCATAAGTACCGCTTTCAATATTCAAGAGAAAGGATCTGCTTGAACTAGGAGTTGTTGTTATAGTTTCAAGACCAGAATCTCTTGGTACAGCAGTCACAATATACAAAACTGATGCTAAAGGAGATGCTGTTGCCATTCGAGACACCGACAGACTTGCAGCTTCTTCTCCATTCACTGCAAGGTCTATTATGTCAGGAACGGCACCTCGAGTTCCAATTGAGCCACTTATTGTGTGATAAACTCTCTGGACAGGTTCTTCTGTCTCTGTCGCAGGATTTTCTCCGGATGCTGGAGTATTAATAAGATTAAAACAAGATGTTAAAGAGATTAAAACTACAAAAAGACTTAATAAAACTGTTAATTTTTTCATCATCTTCTCTCCTACTCACTCACTGTAATTGTAAAGGAATCTGTGCAGGCAACTCCATTTAAGGTAGCTCCTACAGTCAGAGTATATGTTCCAGCCTGATAGAAGACTCCTTCTGAAGTTTCGAAAGTAATAGTCTTTGTTGATTCATCACTTCCATCTGCTAAAACAGCACCTGTATTAATTAAATTATTATATAAAAGACTGCACCACCAGTTGCTCAAACTTGTAATTTCATTTCCTGGTGTAAAATCTTCATCTGAATAAGCAGTAATTGTCAATGTTTTTTCTGTAGATGTAATAGTTTCAGAACTTAGTTTGAAGTAAATAACTGTTGAAAGAGGATCTGAAATTCCATCATCAACAACCATACCTTTTATACGAATATGTCCACTTTCATTTATATAATGGGTATCAACATTCATCTTAAAGAAATTTGTAAGGCCGCTCATATCACCTGAGGTCTCTTCTTTTAAGGCAACTATGTAAGTGGTTGAATCGCTGTCTACATAATTTACTGTGGGAAGTTCCCTGGCCGAAGTAAGTGTGGCATAAGTTTCACCATCATCAGTTGCTGCAAGTAAATTACTTGCTTCTCTATCAGAAGTTCCAGAACCAAAGGCAAAATAATTTCTTGGAAAAATAAAACCATAAGATGAATTGCTTAAATATACATTTGACAGCCAGCCTTTTCCAGAAACATAAAGACGGCCTGTATTAACAATTGAATATGCAGAAGCGTCATCTAAGCTGAGGGCAGAAGAATCTATTGTAAAATATCCGGCTGAATTAATATGAATATTCTGACCAGAAACTCCAGAAGTAGCATTACTAACATTATCTTGCATACTTACATTTCGTATAAAACTGTAGTATTCCTTCTTACAATCTGAAGCTACAACAATTCCTCCACCATTTCCAGATACACATGTATTGTTATAGATAGAACCTCCATTCATCTGGAATTTTCCACCTATATAAACAGCTCCTCCAGAAGAACCGGCCTGGTTGCTAAACATATCTGTATCAGATACCAGCACAGTTGAAGGAAGAGTCATATCTGTTGCTGAATTACAAATATAAACTGCTCCCCCCTGATTTTGTGCAACATTATTTGAAATTACACAAGAAGAAATATTTACATCACCACAGTCAAGAGAAAGTGCTCCTCCATACGAACCTCTGTTATTCTGAATAACTGTACCCCGTAAAGAAAGGGAGATTAAAGTGCTTTGTATAGTACCGTCAGAATCATCTGTATCAGGTAATAAAGCAATTGCTCCACCACGACCAGCAGAGGAATTATTACTAATTGTGCAGGATTCAAAAGATGCAGAACTTGTGTCATTAATGAAAACACCACCGCACATAGTATCAGATGTATTGTTAGAAATAACTGTATTATAAGCTATAATAGTACTGCCATCTCTTAAAAAAACTGCCCCAGCTTTTGGTGTATAATTATTTTTCACAGAAAAATCACCTGAATAACCGCCTGAAGCCCCTAAACTAAGTCTTACATTACTTACAGCGTAAATAGCACTTCCATTTCCGGTTACAGAAACATTTCCATCACTGGCAGCTTCTCCACCTATCAATCCTTTTGTTAGAGTTAATTCAGAATTTTGTCCTGCAAAGATTCCACCGCCCATAGAGTATGATCTGCAGGCACGAATTACATTTGAAGAAGAATTTGAGTAAAGTTTGCCATACACTCTTATTCCACCACCAGGATAAGAAGTTCCTATATTATCATTATTTTGAATAACAACATTGCTGTCTAAAGTGAGTTCTGGTAATTCACCAGTTTTATAAAGAACAATAAGACTGCATTCTGATGTATGACCGGTATTAACCCCAGTTCCATTATTTCCGGCAGGACCATCATCATCCCAGACAGCACCACCATCAAGAATTACATCTTTCAGGGTTGTATCAGTAGTTATTGTAAGAAGTGCATCGCTTGGGAAAGTAGAATGTCTTATTACGATTACTGGATTTGTACCATCACCATATTTAGAAGTATCTGAAATTCCAGAAGGATTATATGGACTATCTGCACTATCAATTACAATTTCATCAAGCACATAAACTTTTTCTGCCAGAGGATTGTCTATTAAGTAAAATTTTGCTTCATCAATTGTTGCAAGAGCCTGGGATGGTGAAAAACCTTTGTTTGTATCTGAACCAATGCCCACTGATGGAGGATCTACATAAATATATTTGTAGTTCCATTTTGCATAAAATGGTTTTACCCTATCAACAACTCCATCGCTATCACTATCTTCAAGATATGAAGAAGTCAAAAGTGTGCCATCTGGAATTGCAGTATTACAGTCGTTATCTAAATAAAAACCTGCAAAAGTAACTGTATTTCCGTCAGACAAAGGGTAAGTTGCAGTATCAAAAGTATCTGCAGATGGAATTTCCTGACGGTAGGATAATTCATAATAAGTTCCAGTAGCATCTGCGGTAAATCCATCATAATTTCCAGAATAAGATTTAGGATTTTCTGCATCACTTGAAAAATCATACAAATAAACCCGATATTTTTTTGGAGTCCATTTTGCATATAAAACTACATCTTCTTCTTTGCTTCCTGCTGTCCACCCGGTAACAGGACTTCCTGTACAAGCTGAATTATCATACCAGCCGCCAAAATCGTAATGAGGAGCAAAAGGTTCCTGCAAAGTTACATTTGTTGAAGAATTGTATACATCAATATTTGCACTATTATCAACTTCTTCATCTCCATCACCAGAAACATTATCTGCATAAGTAATAGAGTAAGATTTATTTAAATCGGTGTAAGTAACTTCACCACTGGTAGATTGTCCACCAAGAATTTTTACATAATTTACTCGGGTTGCGGTAGAACTTGACGATGAATCGGTGAAAAACTCCAATCTCAAGAAGTAATATCCCCTTGGAATGTTATTTTCTACAATGCTGACAAAATCACCACTTCCGTCTGCGGCTGCTTCTGGAATATATTCTGATTGTGATAAAGTCTGATACTGTTTAGTTCCATCTGAATCAAATGTATAAAGCTGAACTTTTACTTTAGTAACTCCATTTAGAGGAAGATTAAATTTTACATCTAAAGTTCCTGCTGTAATTTCTGTTGCTTCATCATTAAAACTGAAGGTAAAATCAAGAGTATTTGTGCCAGATGTCCCAGGACTTTCTACATTATTCTTTCTGGCAACAGCATAAATTTTTTCAACACCATCAACCATCTTGTATGCATATAAAGATAAATCCCAGCAGCCAGGATACAAAACAATTTGATCTGTACCCATCTGACTGATAGAAGTCCAGCTGCCTAAAACTTTTGTTTCTCCAACAGAAAGACCAATATCTTCCTCAGTCATATCTGTTGAAAGTAACTTACCTTTCAAAACATATTTTGAAACCGAAGAACCTGTTTCTCTTGGAGGTCTTAGAGTTCTGCTGACTATATCTGCATTTTCTTTCCAGTCTGTAACTCTGATTGAAAAATAAAATTTATTATCAGAAGCTGCTGCGGGATTATTTTGAAAATTTGAATTATTTCCATTAATTAAATCTGAACATGAAAAAGTAAAAAATATCAGAGAAAGAATAAAAATCAAATTAAACTTAGAAAAAATCTTTTTTATCATCTTTTCTTATCCCCTTAATTTTGAACCTGGAAGACCTGGTCAGCTGAGAATTGTTCACCATTGTCTGTTACTACTACAACTATACTGTGATATCCTGGACTTAAAGTAACTGTTTGTGAACCAGTAAGAGAATCTGCTCCAGAAAGTAATTCACCATCCAGTATCCACTGAACAACTATAGAAGTACTGCTTAAACTTGGAGTGTATGTAGCGGCAAAAGATAAAGTTCCACCGGTGTAAGAAACACTAGAAATTGTGAGGTCCCCATCACTTTCTTCCGGATAAGCTGGACTGACTCCAGAATTTTCTACCCATCTTGCGTAGAATTCTTTATTACCTGTCTCAGTGCCTTTTTCCCAGCCAGATACAGAAACCCCTGCAAAAGTAGAAGATTCATACCATCCAATAAATGTATAATCATTTCGAGAAATATCTGATACAGAAGGAAGAGTTACAATATCTTCAATTGTATAAGTTGTAACAGGTGAAGCAGACGAATCAAAACTTCCACCGTTTAAATAATATGCAATAGAATAAATTTCCCGACTCCACTTTGCATAAATTGTAAGGTCAGACATATTACTTGTTGGGCAAGCTGTTATTTCCTGAGTATATGCAGAATCAAGATACCAGCCTTCAAAACTATAACCTTCATGAGAAGCAAGATCTGTAACAGCTGGTAAAACAAAAGGATTGCTTCGGGTATAACTTTCAGGTGGTGTAAAGCCACTTCTCCATTCTGGACTTGCATAAGTAATACCATGGTCAAGAACCCAGGTGATGGAATAAGTAATTTCATTCCATACAGCAGTATAAACCGCACTCTGAGCTGGATATGTTAAACTTGTTGCAGTTGAAGTTTCAGTTGTAGAATCTGCATAAGAAATATTCCAGTGACTAAAACTTGCTCCTTCTGAAGTTCTATCAGGTATAGAAACTCCTGTAACAGGCAATCCATAATAACCATACAAATTCAAAGGACTTGTAACTCCATCATTATAATCTACAGTAAGGAATACTTGAATTCTGTCATAATAAATCAGAACTTCTGTACTTCCATCATATCTGATTGTTTCCTGGAAGAAGGGCTGGGCAAAAAAGCCTGGAACATTAAGGGCCGCTGCTGCAGTAGAATGATTTGTAACACCAACCAGATTCTGACGTAAAGAAGTATTTTCTTCATATCCATCCATAGTCAGATTCTGGAACATATGTCTTACAACATAAGGAATATCATCACGTTCTTCTACAACTCCATAAAACAGATAAGACTTTGTATCAACAAAAACTTGTAAAACCTGCTGATTATCTTCCGAAAGCTGAATTGTATCAGGACAGGTATTATCTGCTGTTTCACTAACCCCCAAAAACTTAAAATAAGCTACTTTATAGCCTGGAATAAGCTGGGAAAGTTCTGCCGCAGGGAAAGAAGACTGATCTATTGTAGTTCCAATTCTAAAATAGCGGACTACATATTCATCAGAAGTTTCATTCAGATAGAATTTAAAAACAGAACAAGTGTCTTTTTCAAGATCGTTTTTTAAGTCTCCAAACCAGTCGATTGAACAGGAACTTGCGAGGAGGCCTGTCAGAATTAATAAAAGAGAAAAAAATAATGTTCTGGTTTTATAAAAAAATCTCTGCATCAGAATCTGACTCCAAAAGAAACAAAAGGTATTAAACTGCCTGTTGGCATTTCTTCTATAAATGTATGGGTAAAATTAGCTCCAATTTCTAAAGCTGCAACATTAACTGGCATAAAGACTAAAGAAAGTTCTCCATCAGCACAAATAAATCCGTAACTATTTGATGAAGTCTGTTTTCTTGTAGTGTCTTCGGGATAAGAAACATTAATTTGGAAAAGAGAAACTCCCGCACCTGCTTTTACACCAAGATACAACTTATCTTTTATAAGAGAAATTCGTCCTGCAAGATTCAGACACACATTCTCTTCATTCATAAGATAAGAAATAACAGAATTACTTTTTTCGACATAAGTACCTGTTGCATTTATGTCAAAACCAAATTTGTTATTTCCAATTTTAACAGGCAGATATGTAAAATCAAATTTTATTGTAGGAAGCACAGGCCATGCAGAAAGACTGTAAAAATTCTTATCATAAATATTCCAGGTAAGACCACCGCCCAGCTGAATATTGAAATCTGAAACCTGACGATTCAAAATAGCTTCCCATTTCTTCTGACGTGCAAGTTCCTTATCTTCTTCTTTCTTTTCTTCAGCAAGACGACGTTCTTCTTCGAGTCTTTCCTGTTCTTGTAATTCTTCCTCAATTTTAAGCTGCTTCTGATTTTCCTTAAAGACTTCTTCTGCTTCTTTTGCTCTTGCCTCTCTTTCGGCAACTGCCTTAGCCCTTTCCTGAGCCTGAAGTTTTTTTGCTTCTATACGTTTTTCAAGATTTTCATCTTCTTCTTTCATTTTTTCTGCAGCTGCTTTTGCTCTTTCTTCGGCTTCTTTCTGTCTTTGTCGAGTTTCTTCTATCTTTCTATTACGTTCTGCAATTCTTTCTTCCTGGAGACGACGTTTTTCTTCCTGCTGTCTTCGTTTTTCTTCCGCTGCAAGACGAGCTTCTTCCTGTTTTTTAAGTTCAGCCGCTTTTTTTGCTTCTTCTGCAAGTCTTTTCTCTTCCAGTTTCTGCTCTTCAAGTCTCTTCTTTTCTTCTTCTTTTTCTAAGATACGGGCTTCTTCTTCGGCTCTTTCCTTATCTATATTTTCAGCCACTCTCTGCTCTGTTTTATCTGTACTTTTTGATATTTCAGATTTTTTTTCTTCAATATTGATAACTTCCGAATCTGTACTCAAACCGCTTGGATTAGTTACACGAAGCTTCCAGTCCCCCTCTTCTACTTTTGGGAAGACTGCAGAAGCGGCAACTACCTGACCTGAACTTTCTTTTGTTTTCAGAGTACCAGTTACAACTTCGTTTGTCTGAGTATTTATCAATTCAATACTTGTTTCTTCTTCAATATTTTTAATTTCAACAGGAAGAGAAAGCTTTTCATTTTTATCAATTTCTGTTTCCACCACTTTTGGAACAGACACACTAGGTGCAAGGGCCTTAAGAACGGTGAATTTTCTCCATTCACTCACACTTGACTGACGGCCCAGAAAATCAAAAGCATAAACTCTATATTCATAATCACCAGACAAAAGATTTACTGAAATTGAATTAGATGAAGTTTGATGTGTAGAAACTTTTCCATCCGAAAGATTTTTTATTTCAACTTTATATTCAATGGCGTTTTTATCAGACTGCCATTTTAAAATCTGTTCAAATTTACCCTTAGACTCTGAATACAAAGAGACTGTCTGTAAAAGAAAAATGAGGAAAATCAAAATGCTGGAAAATCTAAATCTCTTACTCACCGTACAGTTTTCCCGGGTCTATTGTTTCAATCTTTCCTGGCAATTCAAATTTAATTTTGAAATTACCGCCTGCTGCTTTACTGCTCTGTTCTTCAAAACCATCACGTGCATGAACATAAGCTGTAACATTCCATTCAAAATCTCCAATATCAAGTATTGAAAGATCTTTTATTTTTACTTCAGAATTTCTAAGGTTCTTTGCCTCATAAATTCTCTTCAAACTTCCATTTGGATTTACATAATAAAGTGTAAATTTATAATCGGTAGCACCAGCAACATCAGCCCAGTCAAAACTGATATTTCTGTTCTTTTTAAGATATTCAGAATCAATTACCTGTGTCTGAGAAGGAGAAACCAACCTTGGTGAAGCAAGTTCTGGAACCGGTCTTACTTCAAATGAATAAGTTTCCTGAGCATCAAGAGGAATTCCTTCTGCTGAACTTGCACGAATTGTCCACTGATAATTTCCTGCTTCCAGTCTTTCAAGACTAATCTGATTTCTAGGATTATTGATAGTCTTTACTACCTTCATAGTTCCATTTGCTTGATGTTTTCTCAGAACAAATTCTGAACGGGCAACTTTATCACCCTGTCTCCAGACTAATACAGTTGGACTACGAAGTGCTGTGAGTCCCTGAATACTTGCATTATTTGCAGGAGAAACCAGATGTACCGGATCTGGCCCACGAATAGTAAAATTAACTTCGGAAATATGACTGCTTCTTCTTGGAGCAATTTCTGTTTCTTCACTGAAGGCCTGAACAGTTCCCCTGTAACTTTCTGGAGGCAAAGCGATATTGGCAAAATTTTCCCGGGTAGAAGAAACTTCTTTTACAAGTTTATTGTTATTTCCATAAATCTTAACTTTGTAATAATCAGCCTCTCTTACTGGAGCCCAGGCAATTCTTACCCTTCCTTCACCATAAACAGTTAATGTTGAAGAAGCCAAAGGTGAAGTAATATTTGGTCTTGCAAGAGGATTCAAAACAGAAAGACTTCTTGGACTTGTATAAATTAATTCACCAGTTAATGGGTTTTCAATTGCAACTCGCCAGTAATAACTTCCTGCATTAAGACTTACATCTCTAACTTCAGGAACGCTGCTTCTTATCTCTTTCAAATCCTGCTTAAAATCTGAAGATGAAGAAATCTGGAAAATTGAAGTTATATTTCCACGGTTATATTCAGGAGCTAACTTCCAGCTGAACACAGTAGCAAGAAGTTTCTCTTTTTCAGCAGCAAACGCATCTGGTGGATAAACCAGTTTATTTTCCCCAGGAACATATTCTTCAACTCTGAAAGATCTTACATCAGAGGAAACAGGCACTTTATCAGAAGGAGAAGTTCTTACAACCCTCCAGTAGTAAGTTCCCTGAGGAAGACTTTCCAAAGTAAAATTATCTGTTACACGAGTTAGTTTAGTTGTTTTTTCGTAAACATCATCCTTAAAAGCCTGATCTTTTGCGACTTCCAGTTTATACTCAGCCGATTTTGCGTCAGATTTCCACTGGAAAGTTACAGGACTAACCTTCATAGGACTAAAAGTCAATTTACCTTTATGAGCAGGAATACTTAATTTTGGTGGAAGGACTTCTGCAAGTTTTTCAACAGAGAAAGATGATATTGCAGAAGATTTTCCGTCCCCGATAGAATTTACTTTATAATAAGGAGTAATTCGCCAGTAATAAGTTCCCTGACCAAGTTTTTTCAAAGTGAACTGTTCATTTGTAATATCATCAGAAATAATAGGATTAGACAAATCCTGAGAGGCAGAAACTTCAAGATGATAATGTTCTGCATAATCATTTCCAGACCAGGCCAGCTGAACGGCAGGAAAATCTTCTTCATGATAACTAAAAGAAGAGCCCCGCACTGGTGATTTTAAAACTACAGGAGCAACGGCTTCAACAGTAATTCTACCGCTTGAACCAAGAGCCTTCTGTCCCTGAGGGTAAACTCTCCAGTACAATCTTCCAAGCGGAGAATCAATCTTAATTTCATTTTTATTATTTACCGAATAAGTGTTCTGTATTTTGCTGAAATCTTTATCAAAAGAAGTTTCTACTGTAATACTATCTTTTTCATATTCACCAGAAGCTGTCCATTTCAGAAGGACTGGAATAGATTTTTCCTGATTAAAAGCCAGAAGTTTTGTATCGCTTGAAATTGAAGTAACTGTCAAAGGTTCTTTTTTAATTTCTCCGGAAGAAGCAACTTTTACAGTTTCACCCGAAGTTAATACCTGAGCCTGTTCTCTTCCATCGGCAGAATGACTTGTTACAGTTGCATTTCCAGCCTGAAGCTTAAAACTGTTATCTCCGGAAGAAGAATTTGTGGCTGCAGAAAGTTTACTTCCTTTATCAAGCTTAAAGACAGAACCATTTTCCATTGCAAGAGAAACAGATTTCTGCTCGCTGGATGCAGTTGTATCAAGTTCGATATTACCGTCATTAACAGAAAGGGTTAAACCTTTTTCTTTTGTGTAAGAAACCTGAATCATGGTATTTTCATGCAAATCAAGAACTGTACCATCTTCAAAGGTGATTTTTGCAGTCGCACCATCTGCGGTACGGATTGTATCTGAATCATAAAGAGGAGAATTCTGCTGTAATCTTTCCCAGACAACCCGATCATTGTATTTTCGCTGGGCTATCTTACGTTTAAATTCAATTTTTGCAATCTGATCTTTATCTTTTCGAGAAGAACTGCTGTTCAGGTCTTTCCAGAACATATAAATACTTGCAGCACAAACTCCTGAACAGATGATTACAATAAGAAAATCACGTAGCCTTAATCTTGCTTTCTTCTGCATCTAAGTTTACTTCTCCAAAATCAGGAGTTGGAATTCCTAACAAAGTTCTAACTTCTGCCAGTGTTTTTGGACCTTTTGAACCAATGGCACGGGCACAATCAGGATCAAGTTTGAATTTAGGGTCTCCTTTTCTAAAGAAACCTTCAATATCAAACTGAGGCATATTTACAACTCCATAGAAATGCTGTTTACCCTTTCCTTTTACTTCAAAAGTAACAGGAATTACTTCAACAACAACTTCATATTTAAGATTTTCAGGTTTAATTTTATAATTATTTTCAGGACAACGAATAAAATCTTTCTTTAACAAATCATAAGTATCCTGAGTGATTAACATATCAGTTCCACAAGGTTTATTTGATGATTCTGTACGACTGGCAAGGTTTACGGCATCACCAATAGAAGTAAATTCCATCTTGTCGTAAGAACCCATAAAACCAACTGTAGCACGACCAGAATTTAAGCCGGAACCAATGCGGATATGAGGTTTATACTTTGCATAAGGTTCGCCTTCATGAGCTTTGGTGAAAGCTTCTGCCTTTTTGTTATATTCCATCAGAGCATAACGCATGGCAGTTGTTGCCATAATAGCACTTACAGCATCCTGTTTTACATGTTTTTCATGAATTGCCTTAAATTTTGCCTTACGAGGATCAGAATCAGGCCATTTTTCATAATCCAGGCTGTCATCACGCAGAACGCCCCAGCAGGCCATGATGGCATCACCTTCAAACTTATCAACATTTCCACCAGAAATAGAAATACAGTTTACCATACGGCCCATGTAATCATTCAAAAATCCGATGATTTCTCCCGCAGACTTTTCACCAAAACGCTTGTTGAATCCATCAGAAATTGCAGTAAAGCCTCGAATATCTGAGAAGAAAATTGTGATATCTTTCAAATGTGGCTGGAAGTCAATTTTATGAGTAACAATAGCTCTTGTAACTCCCTTATTGGTCAACCGGGTAAAAGTATTAAGGATTTCCTGTTCCGCTTTTGTAGAACGAATAAGAACACCAATTTCATCCTTTCGCTTTGTCTTAAGCTGATTTAAAAGAGGTGTTTCAAAATTACCGGCATTAATCTCGTTTGTAACCGCAGTAAGTTCTTTAAGTGGTGTACTCAAAGATTTAGAAAAGAACCATACAATCATAATTGCGATTGAAAGAATGGCAATTGTAAGATAAACATTTCGACGGGTGGTTGCATTTACTGCTTCAAGTACTATTCGGGTCTGAACTTCAGTTATAACAGCACAACCTGCAAAAGTTAATTTTGTAAAAGCACCAATATATTCTACATCTTCAGTATTAACATAAGTAAGCTGTTCACTTCCTGTTTTTGCAGAAGGAAGAAGTTTTACCAGATAATGATCCCGATATTCTGCTGCCCTTTTCATAAGGTCCAGGTCAGGGTGAACAATAATTGTACCGTCATCATTAACTAAGAATGAAAGATTTATAGAACTGGTTGAATAAGATTCAGAAAGATCTTCCAGAGATGAATAAATTACAACTACATCATTATTATCATCTGAGCGAATTGGTGTAAAAATTGCCACAATCTGTTCACCAAAAAAAGGAGTTGCATTCATAACTGAAACAATTCCATTTTTTGCACGGTCAACTTTTTCACTTTCCTGTTCTGAATAAAGATTTACAAGTTCTGAATCCAGCTCATGAGCAGCAAAGTAAGCTCTGTTCACAAAAACATCATCATCATAAATAAATTTAAAAGCGACGATTCCTTTGTTTCTTTCAAAAAAACGGGCTGCCTTATTCTGCAACTCTTCTTTTTCATCATCAGAAGAAATATTGTCATAAAACATTCCGACAGAAGAAACAATCGAATTAAAACGACTTTCTGTATCTGCGGCTGTACGACTGTTAATTGTCAGGTTGTTTTCTTCGGCATTAACCCTTACATCAGAAGAAATGTAATAAGATACAAGAACTGTAATTAAAATAAGGGAAAGACTTACAATGGCGGATATAATTCCAATCAATTTTCCACCAATTGAATATCTCGACTTAACTGAACTTACAGTCTTCTTTTTATTCTTTACAAAATCCGCTGGCCTGGCGGCAGAATAAGTTTTTGAACTCTCAACTTTTTTGTCCACTACAGGAGTTTTTTTTACAATTTGTTTTTTAACTTCAGTACTTTCTGGACTTATCTGCTTAAGAATTGAAACTGATTCATCATTCCCGGCAGGCTTACCTCTGGGAACAAAGGAGCCATAATTAATATCATTCTTACTCACAATAGCAAAAATTATACTATATAAGCCACATTTAAACAATAAAGGGAAGAAAAATCTGTTATATTTCTTCCCTTTTTTTAAGAAAATTAAGATGTAAATTAACCAAAAAAACGATTATTTTTCTTCTTCGTTTTTAGCCAAATCTTCTTTTTTTGCTTCTTTTTTGTCTTTAATATCAGCTGCACCAATGAAAAGACAAATCAGACCAACAAAAGCTGCAAGAACAGGAACTGAACCTTTTAAGAAGGCAATTACATCTGCTCCCCAGTTAAGAGGGCACATTGGTAATACAGCAAAAACTGTAAATGCAATAAAAATCAGACCTAAAATAATAGCAACCATAATTCACCTCAAATTCGATTTTTAATAATTAAAAGATAATCCAAATAAGTAATGCTTGCAAGAAAATAATTCTCAAAAACTTATTGACACTTTCGTATTTATATAGCATTTTACATTTTAGTATAAAAAAAACGAACCAACATTAGTAGCTAAGTTTTTATAAAAATGTACTCTACTGCACGTATGTGTTAGTTATCATTTTTGAATCGGGGTCACTTGAATGAAAGGAAGTCAGGTTACCATTGATCATGTATCCAAGAGATTTGGCGACTTTGTTGCTTTGGATGACATCAACTTTACTATTAAACCGGGAGAGTTTTTCTCTCTGCTCGGTCCTTCAGGATGTGGAAAAACTACACTTCTCCGCATTATCGCAGGTTTTGAATTTCCAGATGATGGAGTTGTTCTTTTTGATGATAAGAATGTAGTTTCTTTACCACCAAACAAGAGACATTCAAACACAGTTTTCCAGACATATGCACTTTTTCCTCATATGACAATTTATGAAAATGTTGCATTTCCACTGCGTCTGAAGAAATTACCAAAGGACGAAATCGACAAAAAAGTTCGCGAATACGTACACCTTGTACAGTTGGATGAACACATTAACAAAAAACCAAACCAGCTTTCTGGTGGTCAGAAACAGCGTGTTGCAATTGCCCGTGCCCTCATCAACGAACCAAAAGTTCTTTTACTTGATGAACCTTTATCAGCTCTGGATGCAAAACTCCGCGCAAATCTTCTGATTGACCTGGATCGTCTGCATGATCAGATTGGAATTACATTTATTTATGTTACTCACGACCAGTCTGAAGCGCTTTCTGTTTCTGACAGAATTGCTGTAATGAATCATGGTCATGTTTTGCAGATTGGAACTCCTTATGAAATTTACGAAAGTCCTGCAACTCAGTTTGTTGCCCAGTTCATTGGTGAAACAAATCTCTTTAGTGCAGAAGTAGCAGACTGTGTACCTCACAAAGATTCTGCAGGAAATGATGATTTTATGACAACTCTTGCAGTTCCTGAACTTGGACATCAGGCTCCACTTGCAACTGACACAGAAGCAACTGCAGCCTTAGACCGTTATATGCAGGTAACTGATTATGAACATACTGATAAAGGACAGAAAGTAGCCTTTACTATCCGCCCTGAAAAAATCCGCATTACGCTTGAACCTCCTGCAACAGGAGCTCGAACTGATGTAAATGTATTTAAAGGTGTTGTTGAAGAACCAATTTATTCAGGTTTCCAGTCAAAATTCTATGTAAAACTTGAAACTGGAAAAGTAATTAAAGTTTTCAAACAGCATACTGACTACATGGATGACGGTCCTGTTATTCACTGGAAAGATGAAGTATACGTTTCCTGGTCTGCAGAAGACGCATACATCGTTGAAGACATTGAGAAATAAAAGTTTCAGCAATTATTATTTCTTTTTTTGGAGTTATAAGTGAAAAAGAACAGTTCTTTTCAGTTAAAAATTGCCGCAAAAGCACATGCTGCTAAATATAAAAAAGTAAATCCAGGTCCTGCCTATGCATGGCCAATGGGCTTGTGGTTTACAGTTTTCTTTGTTGTACCAATTGCAATCATCCTCTGCTATTCTTTTATGAAGAAAGATATGCACGGTGGTGTAAAGGCAGAATTTACTTTTAATGCATACAAAGCAATTTTTTCCAGAGATGCTGATACAGGAAAATTCATCTACCTGCCAATTCTCATTCGTACTCTCTGGATGACCCTGCTTTCTACCCTGGTTTCAATTTCTATTGCACTTCCATGCGGATATGCAATTGCCAGAAGCAAGCATCAGACTGCCCTTTTAATTCTGGTAATCATTCCTTTTATGACAAATTCCCTTATCAGAATTTTTGCATGGCAGTCTATTCTGGGAGAAGAAGGTCTTCTTAATCAGATTTTCCATTTCTTCGAATGGTTATGGCATTTTATTTGCGGAAAGAAAGACTGGGTATTTTCTCCACACAAATTCATGTACACCAAGGGAGCAGTTGTTCTGGTAAGTATTTACATGTACCTGCCTTATGCAATTCTTCCAATTTTTACAGCAGTAGACAGATTTGACTTTTCTTTACTTGAAGCAGCCCGTGACCTTGGAGCAACAAAAGCACAGTCAATGATTAAAATTCTTATTCCAGGCATTAAAAGTGGAATTGTAAGTTCATTAATCTTCACTTTTATCCCTATTTTTGGTAATTACACCGTTCCTCAGCTGGTAGGTTCAACCAAGAGTTACATGCTTGGAAACATCATCATGGACCAGATTCAGAAAGCAAGAAATATTCCTCTTGCATCTGCATTCTCTGTTGTTCTTACAATCATCACAATGGTTGCAATTTTATTCATGCTCTCTTCTGACAAAAAAGAACAGAACCTTAAAAAGTCTTCTGGCAAAGAAGATTCAGGAGTTCCAGAAAAAACAATTGCTGCTCCTGTTCAGACAAAAAAAGAGGCTTAATCATGGAATTTTTAATTTCTTGGATTATAGATAAATTACGTTCAAATCATCCCAAATCTGAAAATGCAAGACATGCAAAACGTTCCTGGAAAAAAAGAGGACAAAAATCCTTCTCCAGCTCGAAACTTGTTTTGTGTCTGACCCTTGCTTTTTTATACATTCCTTTATTTGTAATTATCATTTTTTCTTTCAACAAATCAGAAGGAGCTCATTTTTCTGGAGTTTCCTTCCGCTGGTATGAAGAATTATTCATTTCCTCTGGTGAATTATGGATGTCTCTTTTATACAGTGCGATTGTTGCCCTTGCTTCTGCCCTGATAGCTACAATTCTTGGAACTTTAGCTGCAATTGGTATCAGCTGGTACAAATTTTTAGGCCGCGGATACATCAAATCAATCAGCTTTTTACCAATGGTTTTGCCAGAAGTAATTATGGGTGTTTCTTTGTTGATTTTCTTAAGTGGAATTCACATGAACTTAGGTTTGGGAACTATCATAATTGCTCATGCAACCTTCTGTCTTCCTTTTGCATATCTTATGGTTTCTTCCCGCGTGGATGAATTTGACTACTCAATCATTGAAGCAAGTCATGACCTGGGTGCAACTGAAGTACAAACTCTCTTTAAGGTAATCATTCCTGCTATCATGCCTGGAATTACCAGCGGATTTATGATGAGCATTACCCTTTCCATCGAAGACTTTGTTATTACATCTCTGGTAAATGGAAACGTTGAAACTCTGCCAATTTATGTATATAACATGATTCGCCATGGAGTAAGCCCTGTTATCAATTCGCTGTCATTCATTCTTATTCTGGGCATTTGTTTACTGGCAGTACTTTTACGTAAAGGTCTCAAATCTTTTGCTGCCGCTCACTAAAAAAAATAAGGGGGTCAAAGGCTCCCTGTTTTATAAAAAATCTATTTTTTTTAATTTTGGAGGCGATTATGAAAATCGTTACTAAAATTGTTTTGACTGTAGGCTTGGTTGCCGCAGCTTTGGGTCTTGTTTCTTGCGAAAAGAAGCAGGTTTTAAAACTTTACAGCTGGACTTATTACACACCAACAGATGTTGTAGAAGCTTTTGAAAAAGAGTTTGACTGCAAAGTTGTTGTAACAGAGTATGATTCAAACGAAACTATGTTCAACAAACTTGTAAACGGTGGTGCAAAAAGCTTTGATATCGTAGTTCCAAGTCAGGATTACGTTTCAATCATGAAAGAAAAAGGAATGCTTCAGCCTATCGTTCAGGAAAAATTTACTAACAGAAGCAAAATCAATCCAAAAGTTGTAGAAAAAATGACTTTTGATCCAGATATGACATATGCCGTTCCATATTATTTTGGTGCTGCAGGAATTTCTGTAAACAAGAAAAAGGCAAACGGTAACTACGAAAGAAGCTGGAACATTTTTGCTGATCCTCAGTTTAAAGGCCATGCTTCAATGATGGATGATTACCGCGAAGTTATTGGTGATGCCCTTGCCTATAAAGGATACAGTGTTTGTACAAAAAATGATTCAGAACTTGCAGAAGCTGTAAGTCTTCTTAAAAACGAATGGCTTCCAAATGTAATTAAAATTGATGCTGAAGGTTTTGGAAAAGACTTTGCCCGCGGAGATCTCTGGCTTTGTCAGGGTTATGCAGAAGTAATTTATGGTGAAGTTGCAGAAGAAGACTGGGCTGACACTGTTGATTTCTTCATTCCAGAAAATGGAGGTCCTTCTTACCTGGACAGCATGTGTATTCTTAAGGATTCAAAAAATGCTGAACTGGCTACAGAATTCATCAACTTTATCCACCGCCCTGAGAATTATGCTAAATTCCTGGATTTCTTCCGTTTCCCATGTTTCGTAAACCTCGAAGCTGAACAGTACATGACAACAAGTCCTATGTATCCTGCTTCAGCACTCGATAACTGTGAACTTAAGAATGACCTTGGAGATTATCTTGAAAAGTACTACGAACAGTGGGAAAAATTAAGAATCTCTGAATAAACCATTAAAATCATTTAAACAAAAGGCTGCCTTACAATTTCTAAAGGCAGCCTCCTTTCTTTAAAAATATAACAAATCTATCCAAAAATTTAATAAATTTTTATAATTTTGAATAATAAATTGACGAATCGGAGTATGTAGAATAACATTAAATTAACAGGAACTTATATGGATTTAAATCATTCTTTAGTTTTGGAAAATATTAACTCACCAATCCTTGTAGGAACTCCTATAAAAGATGATACAGGGCGTATTGTCGACTTTGATATTATTTATACTAATGAAGAATTAAAGAAAGCAGTTGGATTTGTTATCAAAGGACAGACCAGATGGAGCGATTTCGAGGCAGATATTACTTCTGATGTGCCTTGGTTCAAAATGGCGATTGATGCTATTGCCGGAAGATTTTATCCTGAAGCCAGATACTTTTCACCATCTACTCAGTCCTGGTATAAAATTGACATGAAATGGTTACCTGATGAAAAATACGTGATTGTATGTTTCTCTAATGTAACCTCAGAACACATATACTATCAGAAATTAAAGCAATCATTAATAACAGATCCTCTTACAGGCTTTCTGAACCGCTCAGGCTTTGATGATGCATTTGGAATAACTCTTGAAACTGCACGCTACACTCATACTGTAGCAGGCCTTTTACTTATTGATATAGACAATTTACAGAACGTAAATGATTCAAGAGGTGTAAAAGAAGGCGATAACCTTATTCTTATGGTTTCAGATGTTCTTAAACAGTTCCAGAAAGAGTACATTCAGGTCTTCCGCTATGGAGACGATGAATTTGCTATTATTATTTCAAACTTTGCCTCTGAAAACAGTCTGGTAAACTTTATTGACTGCATTTATGAAACCTTCCAGACAAAACAAATCGGGGTTTCTGGTGGAGTTGCCTTCTTCCCAAATCATTCTGAACAGCAGGAAGAACTTATCCGTTTTGCAGATATGGCAATTCATTATGCAAAGAAAAACGGAAAAAATAATTTTGTATATTTTGAACCAGATATGCAGAGAGTTTTCATTCAACATCTGAAACTTCAGACAAAAATGACAACTGCAATTCTGGAAAGTTCTTTCAAGCAGTTCTATCAGCCACAATTTGATATCCACACAGGCAATCTAAGAGGATTTGAAGCTCTTATCCGCTGGTCTGATTCTGAACTGGGAGATGTTGCCCCATCAGTTTTTATTCCTCTGGCAGAAGAAACAGGACTTATAATTCCAATTGGAAGATGGGTTTTGAACACTGCCCTTTCAACCTTAAAAACCTGGCAGGAAAAATACAACTTTAAGGGAATTATGTCTGTAAACGTTTCTCCTGTTCAGTTGAGACAGGAAAGTTTCCTTTCTGAACTGGACGAACTGATTGAACGCTATCAGATTGACCCAAATCTTCTGGAAATTGAAATTACAGAAGGGGTAATGATTCACAACATGAACGACACCATAGATAAACTTAAAGAAATAAAAAACAGAGGCCTTAGAGTTTCTCTGGATGACTTTGGAACAGGCTATTCATCTTTAAGTTATCTGCAGATGCTTCCACTGAACACCCTTAAAATTGACAAATCTTTCATCAACAATATCACTTCTTCAGATGGAGTTCAGGCAAATATCACTTCTTCAATCATCAGTATGGTTGAAAAAATGGGACTTGAAACTATTGCAGAAGGAGTTGAACACCCTGAACAGTTAGATTTGCTCAATAAGTTTAATTGTAATGTTGTTCAAGGCTTCCTGCGCGGAAAACCAATGCCTTTCAATCTGTGTGATGCTTACCTCGCGGGTGACAAAAATGCCCTGCTAAAAAACAGGTAGAAGGACTGCTAGATTCGATATTCAACATAACGAACTCTGCCCTCTTTCACGGCCTTTTTTATCTCTTTTTCCCTTTCACTCAAGGCTGATTTACCAGTTTTTACTTCAATAAGAAGAACTTCCTTTACTTCATCATTTTCAGAAAGCCCCGGAAAAGCTACAAAATCAACAGGCTTACCAATAAAACGGGCATCAGCTGGATTGCAGGGAAACCCCGGAAGAAAAGGTGCTACCTGCTCAAGAACCTGTCCACCTATCACCGCTTTTGACCTTTTAATTGCATCCTTACGCAAACTGGATTTTCTACCAAAAAGCCGTATTGTCTGAATAATCAGAAGAATAATCATAATAAAAAAAACAGAAAGAATTAGATAAAAGTTTTCAGGATTTTGTAAAATTGCTCTAACTTGATTCATGTGGCTATTATAGCATGTAAAATCTTGCTATTTAACTTTTTATTGACGATAATATGCCTATGAAGAAATTAATTATATCTTTTTTACTTTTTACAGGCATTACTTTATCAGGCTTTTCTCAGGAAGTGCTATTTCAGTTTAAACAAAATAAAGGGGATGCAGTATCCCACGTTTCAACCGTAGAAGAAGAAGCCTATTTAAATGGCAGATTAAATAATCGCACCCAATTTATAAACAGAACTTCCACCACTGTAGAAGAAGTCAATTCCGATGGTTCTGCCCTGCTTCATACCCACTATATGACAACTCAGAATTCCCTCCTCAACCGCTCAGACGAACTTTTAACCTGGGGAGAAGAAGATGATGTCAGAATTTACCGCAAACCTGATGGAGAACTTTACGATTCTGACAATGATTTTCTTCCAACCGTAAGAAATATCCCTTCATTTCCTGATTATCCTGTTTCGGCAGGAGACAGCTGGCAAAAAGAAGGATTTGAAGTCCATGATTTAAGGGAATTATTCTCCATGGACAAGGCAATTGTTATTCCTTTTACTGCAAACTATGTTTATAAGGGAGATCTTGAAGAAAACGGAAATACAGTCCAGGTAATTCAGGTTCACTATGATTTTTTCCAGGACAATACCAGAGGTGCATACTATAAAAACACCACTTATGCAGGAGCTTCAGGCTTTGCAGAACAGACCATTTACTGGGACTGCAAAAAAAATGATATAGACCACTTTGATGAAGAATTTCAGATTAAGCTGGTTGATGTCTGGGGAAACACTTTCCTCTTCAAGGGTCTTTCTACAGGCCAAGTTACTGAATATAAATCTGTAAACAACGAGGAAACCCGAAAACGCCTGGAAAAATCTGTAAAAAAATACAAACTTAAAGATATTTCTGTTAAACAGGGAGAAAAAGGACTTACAATCAGTCTGGAAAACATTCAGTTCGAAGCTGATTCAGACAAACTTCTTCCATCAGAACAGGCAAAACTCCTGAAAATTGGAGAGATTCTAAAAGATTTTTCCAACGACCTTCTGATAACCGGTCACACAGCTCTTAGAGGAACAGCCAGCGGAAGACAATTACTTTCTGAACAAAGAGCAAAAGCTGTCGCTGACTTCCTGGTTACAAACAAAATCCGCGACCAGTATCATATTTTTACCCAGGGAAAAGGCTCTTCCGAACCTGTCGCATCAAACGACACAGAAGCAGGACGAAGCCGTAACCGCCGTGTAGAAATTACAATCATGGACTGATTTTTTTCGAAACTCTAAGCCGTCCTTTCCAGAAAAAATTATCCAGCTCGACTCGCCCGGAATCCTTCAACTGTTTTATAACCTCCACCGTATCCTGGTGAGTCCAGACATTTAAGCCCAGTTTCTTCCTGTATTTTTCATTTAATCTGTCAAAAAGCGTTTCTTCAATTTCTTCTTCAGAATAAAAATTTCTGCTCTTTTTCAAAATTGAATAAGCCAGGCCCCAGTCTGAAAGTTCTGTTTTTCCAGAAGGATTTTTCCTGGCATTGCATAAATCACAGCCGCTACAGACAGCCTGTTCACCACCAAGAGCATCTAACAGAACCTGACGCCTGCATTCTTTTGTTTCAGCAAATTCTCTCATAGCGGCTTCCCTGGAACCTGATGGAAAAACTGAATAGTTTAAAGAATCTTCCAGACTCCAGATTAAAATAGCTTTTGCAATACTTCCGTCCCTGCCTCCACGCCCGGCTTCCTGAATATAAGCTTCCGCAGTAGGACTGGCCTGAATATGAAGGACTGTTTTTATGTCTTTTTTGTCAACGCCCATTCCATAAGCACAAGTAGCACAGAGTATCCCGTCTTTACTTTCAAAAAACCATTTTTCTGTCTCATCTTTCTCTTTTTTCTCCAAACCCGCATGATAAAACCGTGCAGTCCCAGATCCAAAACAAACATTCAACTCCTGAGCCATATCTTCTGTTTTATCCCTGGTTCCACAAAATATTATCATTGGCCTTGCTTCTGTTTTTGCAAGATAAAGAGCTTCTTTCTTTTTCGCACTGGCATAACGCACAAAATAGTGAATGTTCTGTCTGTCAGATTCACTCCGTACTACATGGGCATTACCATCAAAAAGGATTTCAGCAACTCTTTTCAAAACCTCAGGAGAAGCCGTAGCTGTAAAAGCCGTAATCACAGGCGGATTCAGAGTTTTTATCACCCTGCCAAGCTGCAAATACGCAGGCCTGAAAGAGTCTCCCCATTCGCTGCAACAGTGAGCTTCATCAATAGCTATATGCTTTATATTAAGTTCCTTCAGTTCCTCCAGAAGTTCCTCACTTTGTAAAACTTCCGGATTAGCCAGGATAATCTGTGCTCCATCTTTAATTTTTCTGTAGTTTTCCAGTCTTTCTTCCCTGCTTTGCCCACCTCTGAAAATCACACTTCTCAAGGCACCCTCTTCCATTCTTCGCTGCTGATCCGACATCAAAGCCAGCAAAGGATAGATAATTAAAGACGGGCCATCCAGTATTAAAGCAGGCAATTGAAAACATAATGATTTACCTGCCCCGGTTGGAAGCAGCACAATCTGACGCCCCTTGCAGAAAGAATCATCTCCTTCCTGGAGGCTTTCAAAATTCTGGATATTTTTCTGATATTCGTAGGCTTCGAGAATATTTGCAACAACCAGACGCTGCCAGGGATATAGATACTTTATTCCAAAGTTTTCCCAGGCGGTCTGAGTCACAAAATCATCTGAATGAAATATTTCTGAATCACTTTCCACACCAATAATATGGTCTTAATGTGACGATTTTAGGAAATGTTTTTTATCTTTTTTTTAAATTATTCTTCGCCAGAAGCTTCTGCTTCTTTTTCTTCAGTTTTTTCTTCACCCTCTTTCTTTTCCTCTGGTTTAGGAGCAGGTGTTTTTTCTTTCTTTACCTTTGGCTTAGGAGGTTTCTTTTTATAAGTTGTAATAAATTTCGCAAATTCTATCACCAGCAGCATAACTACCACAGTGAGAATTACTTTCAAATTTGTAATGACATGAATAATCAAACTGAAATATTCTTTTATACTCATAATTGTTTTATCGGATAAAAGCCCCTGCTGATAAACAAGATTTTTCATAAGCCAGGCCAAAAATCCCCACTTTTCACAAATCCCTATAATCTTTATACTTCAAGCCATGATTGGAATTATTGATTACAATGCCGGAAACATCACCAGTGTTGAAAGGGCTCTAAAAAAATTAAACATTGATTATATTCTTTCAAAAAATCCAGAAGATTTGCAAAAATGCGATAAATTAATCTTTCCTGGAGTTGGAGACGCAGCCTACGCAATGGAGGAACTTAAAAAAAGCGGATTTGATTCTTTCATCAAAGAAAAAACTGCTGCTAAAATCCCCCTTCTTGGAATTTGTCTGGGCTCACAGATTATTTTCCAGCTTTCAGAAGAAGGAAATACACCATGTTTAGGTCTCATCAATGGCTCTATCAAACATTTCTACACCATAGATGCGTCTCTTAAAAAGCAGCTGAAAGTACCTCACATGGGCTGGAACAATCTAGAATACCATAGTGAATGTCCAATCCTTAAAAATATCCCTCAAAATGCAGATTTTTATTTTGTTCATTCGTATGTAATCTGTCCTGAAGATAAATCAGTTATAAAAGCAAGTGCAGATTATGGAATTAAAGTACCTGCAGTAATTCAGAAAGAAAATATTTTTGCATGTCAGTTTCATCCTGAAAAATCAGGTCAGGTCGGTCTGACAATTTTAGAAAACTTCTGCAACTTATAGGAAATCAAAATGATAAAAAAAAGAGTTATAGTTTGTCTTGATGTAAAAAATGGACGCACAACAAAAGGTGTAAAATTCCAGAATAATGTTGATATTGGTGATCCGGTTGAAATGGCCGAAGAATACTATCGTCAGGGAGTAGATGAACTGGTTTTCTATGATATTATTGCTTCTGCCGATGGAAGAGGTCCAATCCTCGATTTAATTTCCAGAGTTGCATCAAAAGTTTTTATTCCTTTCTGCGTTGGCGGAGGAATTGGAACTATTGAAGATATAAGATCTACTATTCTTGCCGGAGCCGAAAAAGTTTCCCTTAACAGTCAGGCTGTAAAACATCCGGAATTAATTACCGAAGGTGCCAGAATTTTTGGAAATCAGTGTATTGTTCTGGGAATGGATGTTCGAAAAGATTCTTCAAAACCAAGCGGATATGGAACTACAATTAACGGCGGACGTGTAGACACCGGACTTGATGCTCTTGAATGGGCAAAAAAAGCAGTAAGCCTTGGTGCCGGAGAAATTGTTCTTAATTCCATGGATGCAGACGGAACAAAAGCAGGTTATGATGTAGAACTGACCCGTATGATTTCTGAAAATGTTTCTGTTCCTGTAATTGCAAGCGGTGGTGGAGGAACTCCTGAACACATGGCAGATGTTCTTACAAATGGTAAAGCTGATGCCGCCCTGATTGCTTCTATGGTTCACTCAGGTGCATATACAGTAAAAGGAATCAAAGAAGATTTAAAACAAATGGGCATTCCTGTAAGACTCTAAAGAATAACTTTTTGTAATATAAAATTTTAGGGTAAATCACCTTATACCGTTTCCTTCTCCCCGCTCTTATAATGTTTCTAAATAAACATTTTTGGGAGAATTACGATATGAAAAAACTTTCTTCATGTTTGCTATTAATTTTACTGACACTCAGTTCATGCCTTCTTTTTGCTACTGACTGGATGGATGATTCTGTTCCGTCTCTTTATCAGTCATACAAAAATTATTTTGAACATGTAGGTATAGCCTGTGAGTATGGAATTGCAGGATACAGAACAAAAGAACTTGCTACAAAACCTGTTCAGGACGGTCTTGAAAAACACGCCTCTACAATCACAGCAGGAAATGAATTTAAGCCACAGTTCATAATGGCCTGGTGGGGAAAAGCTCCATCTGTAACAAAGAAAACTTTTGAAGCATCAAATGGTGTCACAATAAAAACTCCTCAGTTGAACGGTTTTAACGGTGTTGATGCCATGCTGCAAATTTGTAAAGAAAGAAACCTCAAAATAAGAGGACATGTTTTAGTATGGCATTCCCAAACCGAAGAGGCCTTCTTCCGCCAGGATTATAATCCTTCTAAACCTTTAGTTTCAGCCGAAGAAATGACAGCCCGTCAGGAATGGTACATCAAAACTGTTATAGAACACATTCAGGACTGGGAAGAAAAAAACAACGGTGGTGAAAAAATCCTCTGGTGCTGGGATGTTGTAAACGAAGCCATTGGTGATGGATCAACAGAACTTAGAAAAGAATCTAACTGGTACAAAATCTACAAAAACTACGACTTTATTGTAAACGCCTTCCGTTTTGCAAATAAATATGCTTCAAAAGATACCCTTCTCTGCTACAACGATTACAACTGTACTGACAATACAAAACGCAAGGGTATGCTCAAACTGCTTGATAAGGTTATAGCCGCTCAAAACGATTCAAATCTGCCTGCAAGAATTGATGTAATGGGAATGCAGTCCCACATTAGTAAAAGAACAAAACTTTCTGATTTTGAAAGAGCAATTGATGATTTTACTGCAAAAGGACTGGATGTTCAGGTTACCGAACTTGATATTGCAACTGAAGAAAAATACGATGAAAACGAACTTGCCCAAGTTTACAAAAATTATTTTAATCTCTTTTTGAACAAAAGAAAAACTGACAGCAAGAAAGGCCTTACAGCAATTACAATCTGGGGTATTAATGATGAAAGCACATGGCTGAATTCCCCTGACCAGATTAAATGGCATGGAAACAAAAAACAGTTCCCTCTTCTTTTTGAACTTAAAGGAAACTCTTACATTCCAAAGAAGGCCTTCTTCGCAGTTGTAGAAGCTGCAGAAGAATATTCAAAATAAACCCTCAATCAGTCGTCCACCCTGTAACGGGCACGACTGCTATCAGTTTCAAAAACATCTACCGCATAAAGGGCTGGTTCTTTTTTATCTTTACTATAAGATAAATCCAGTCCTTCTTTTTTTAATTCTTCAATAATGCCATCATAAATATACATGGCTATTCTTTCTGCACTTGGATTCTGATCAAAAACTTCCAGATCATTAAGATTTGTATGATCCAGACCTTTGCAGACAGCTCTGAGTGCTTTTTTCAAAAGGGAAAAATCAAGAAGCATTCCCCCTTCATTTAATTTATAGCCCCGAACATGAGCATAAACCTTATAATTATGTCCATGCAGATTTTCACACTTACCGTTATAATCTCTTAAAAAATGTGCCGCAGCAAAATCTGCTTCTACTCTTACTTCAAAACTCATATTCAAAGTTATACAGATTCCCTTCAAACTCTTCAACATCCCAGACAATAACGGTATAATAAATTTATGACAAAATTACTTTCACAACTTTTACCATCTTTTAAAAACACAGTTGTATCTGTAGATGGAAAAGAAATTACAGATTTATCAGAAATTAATAACATACCAGTATCAAACTTAGTTTTTGACTCCAGAGAAGTTACAAAAGATTCTCTTTTCTTTGCCCTTCCGGGAACTCACACCGACGGAAACCGCTTCATAGAACAGGCCATTTTAGCCGGTGCAAATGCCGTTGTATTTCAGGGCGAATTAAGTCCTTCCCAGCAAAAAGACATAGCTCAGGCAATTATAAAAAGAACAATTGATAATGCCATTTCTTCTGAAAACCAGAAGTTTGCTCCAGTTTTAATAAATGTTCCAGACTCTCGTTTTGCCATGGCTCCTTTATCGGCCTGTTTTTATGACAATCCTTCAGAAAGAATGGTCATTTTTGGAGTAACCGGAACAGAAGGAAAATCTTCAACCGTAAGTTTTATCTGGCAGCTTTTACGTGCCTGTGGACAGAAAGCCGGATTTATTTCGACAGTAGAATATTCCTATGGTGGAGATGCACTTCCAAATCCTCAGCATCAGACTACACCAGAAGCTCCAATTATCCAGCACCACCTGAACGAAATGCTGGAAAACGGATGTAAATTTGCAGTTATTGAAACTTCTTCTCACGGACTTTCAACAAAACTTAACCGCTGTGGAAATATCAGTTTTGACTGCGGACTTTTCATGAATGTTACACTTGAACATCTGGAATTCCACAAAACTTTTGACCAGTACCGTTTCGACAAGGCAAATCTTTTCAGAGCACTGGATAAATCTTCTCATCAAAAAACAATTGCTGGAACTACAGAAAACCTTCCTTCTCTGGGAATTGTTAATCTGGAAGATCCATCGGCTACCTATTTTGCAGAAGCAACAAAATCAAAAGTATATGGTTTCACTTCACATGGAAAAGCCGGTCGTGCAGCAGATGAAAATGGAAACGAAATCAAACTTCCAGAAATATCTCCTGCCGTAAAAGAATATTTTGAAATTTCTGACATCAAATCTGATTCTAATTCTTTAAGTTTCACCTTTGATTCAAATGATAAAAGCATTCACGCTCAGGTTGAATCAAAACTTCCAGGTTCCTTCAACGCCTACAACATTATGGCATGTATAATGGCAGTAAAACCTTATGTTTCTCAGTCATATCAGGAACTTGCAGCTCTTATTCCTCAGCTTACACCAATAAAAGGTCGTATGACTGAAATTAGAGAAGGACAGCCTTTCGAAGTCATTGTTGATTATGCTCATACTCCATCAAGCTTCGAAACCATCTTCCCTCCTATTAGACAGCGCTGTAAAGGAAGAATGTTTGCCCTTTTTGGCAGCGGTGGAGAAAGAGATCTTACAAAAAGACCTTTACAGGGACAAATTGCAGCATCCTACTGTGATATAGTAATTCTTACAGACGAAGATCCACGTGGAGAAGATTCTGTAGAACTTTTAAAAATGATTGCAGCAGGTGCCGAAAAAGAAGGAAAAGTACTGGATAAAGACATGTTCATAATTCCAGACCGTCCTTCAGCTATAAAAAAAGCCTTTGAAATGGCAGAAGCAGATGATATCATCCTTTTACTTGGAAAATCACATGAAAACAGCATTATCTATAAAGACAGAGTAATGCCTTATGATGAAATTTCTACAGCAAAAGAACTCTTACACCAGTTAAAGGCGTAAACTCTACAAATTGTTATTTTTTTTTCTTGGGGGAAAATATGAATATTGCCGTAATTTATGGCGGTCGCTCTGGAGAGCACGAAATCAGTTTGATTTCAGCAGCAGCAATTACACGGGGAATAAAAAAAGAAAATAAAGTCATCCTTATTGGAATCACCAAAAATGGAAAATGGTATTTGCAGGATGATTCAGAATACAAAAGAATAATTGATGACAGCAAGGCAGCCTTTGAAATTAAGGAAGATCCTGCAAAACTCATATCAGTAATTCCTGGAAATGGAACAGAGTCTTTCACCCTTGCAGGAAAAGCTCTTAAAATTGATATTGCCTTCCCTGCCCTTCACGGAACTTACGGTGAAGACGGTACAATTCAGGGACTTTTTGAAATGTGTGATATTCCATATGTAGGCTGTACTCATCTTGCCTCATCAATCACCATGGATAAAGAAAAAACAAAGATGATCTGGCAGAGCGTAGGATTACCAGTCGTTCCTTATGTTTGCATGAAACGTTCAACAGTTCTTGACTCAACACTTTATGATGCCTTCATTGAAGCTACTGAAAAAGAATTAGGATATCCTCTTTTTGTAAAACCATGTTGTGCAGGCTCTTCAAACGGAGCAAACAAGGCTAATAACCGCAAGGAACTTTCTTTTGCAATCATGGAAGCCTTCAACTGGGACCACAAGGTTCTTATTGAAAAAGCAATCAACGCAAGAGAAGTTGAATGTTCTGTAACAGGAAACTCAGTAACTTATGCACCAGAAAATGATATTGAAGATGTTGTTGCCTATATTCCTGGAGAAATTGCTCCAAGTCACACTTTCTACGACTTTGATGCAAAATACAACGATCCAAATGGAGCCCGCCTCCTGATTCCTGCAGAACTTACAGAGAATGATCTGGAAAAAATCAGAAAGACTGCATGTGCCGCCTACAAAGCCCTGGATGCAACAGGTCTTTCACGAGTAGATTTCTTTATTGATCGTGATACAAAGGCTGTTTATTTGAACGAAATTAATACACTTCCTGGCTTTACACCAATCAGCATGTTCCCAAAAATGTGTGATGCAGCAGGCCTTAACTTTGAAGACCTGGTTGACCTTTTAATTCAGGAAGGACTTGAAAGATTTAATTCAAAGAAAAACCTCAGAACCAGCCGATAGCTTATAAATTCATAAAATTTTAAAAACTAGACGGTTTGACTTATATATGATAAAATATTTCGATTATTTTAATTAATAAAAGGATTTTGTTATGAAAAAAAATACTGCTTACACAATTGGATCTTTAATTATCCTTTTGATTTGTGCATTCTGTTTCGTTGTACTTCCTGCATTTACAGGTGCCAGCGATGCAAACAAGGAAAAACTTCCTGCCTTTGGTAAATTCAAGGGAAAAGAAATTAAATATGAGCCAGGAAACGATTATTACAATTTTGTTTCTCAATATGGCCAGAGCTTCCAGAGCCGTGGACAGCAGATTGATTCTTCTGCATATTATTACATTTTCAGTTATGCATTCAACGCAACAGTTAGAAAAATGTACTACGAAGATGCAGTAAAAAGCAGTGGTTATGTAGCACCAAAGAGTTCAATCAACAAACAGCTCATTACTTACTTCTCAGACGGCGACGGAAAATATTCTTCAAAACTTTACAGAGAAACTGATGAAGCAACCAAAAAAGAAATTCGCAGAGGTGTAGAAGATAATCTTTATACAACCCGTTTCTATGATGATACTTTTGGTTCAGAATCTGCTGTAGTTGGAAAAGAAGGCCTTTTTGGTATTAAAGAATCTGATTCAGAATTAGACTTCCTTACAAATTACGGAAACAATAAACGTGCTTTCAACATGGCCGTTTTCTCAATGAACAATTATCCTGAAGAAGAAACAATCAACTTTGGAAAAAAGAATGCTGCTAAATTCAACAAGTTTGACCTTTCTTTGATTACAGTTGATACAAAATCTACAGCTGAAAATCTTCTTAAGAGAATTGAAAACAACGAAATTACATTTGAAGATGCAGTTTCTGATGAATATTCAACAAAAGCTTTCTCAAATACAGAAGGAAAAATCACAAACTCATATCAGTATCAGATTGAAAACATCCTTACTAACAAAGAGGATATTGCAACTCTTTCAAACCTTACAACTGGTGCTTTAAGCCCTGTAATTGAAACTGGCGATTCATTCTCAATTTTCAAAAAAGATGCTGACACAGTTTCTCCAGATTTCAGTAATGCTGATACAATTTCTTTCGTTGCAACTTATATGAAGAACTATGAATCTTCAATTATCGAAGACTATTTCTCTGCAAAAGCAACAGACTTTACAAGAGAAGCAATGCTTAGAAATTTCCAGAAAGCCGCAGAAGCTGATGAAAGCATTGAGTTTGTAGAAATTCCAGCTTTCCCATTAAACTACGGTTCTGTAAATATCACACAGTCTGTTAATACTTCACTTTCTGGTCTTTCTAATGCAGATGTAAATGAAAACTTCCTTTCTAAAGCATTTGCCTTGAAAGAAAATGAAATTTCTGAACCAATTGTAATGAACAATTCTGTTATCGTTCTTCAGTATATTAAAAATGCAGAAGAAACTGACAATGCAAATCCTGTTACAATTTCTGATCTTGCTGTTTATGATGAAAACTCTTCTGAGACTGCAATCATGGCAAGTGATAAACTTGAAAACAATTTTGCAAATGTTTATTTCAATTACCTGATGAGTAACTAAAATTTGGAAAATCCAGATAATCAGAAGCCCTGTGTCGTTCAAACGCCTCAGGGCTTTTCTATTTCATACAAAGAACACCTCCTCTACTCTAAATACAATCCATCAAAAGCAATAATTCAAACTGTTCAAAATTTACAGCTTTTACCAGGAAGTATAATTCTCTGTAACTCCCCAGTCTTAACTTATGGTCTGAAAGAATTATCTGAAAAATTACCTGACAATTGTATTATTGTTCTTTGCGAAGCAGAAAAAGCCCTCTATGATTATGAAAAAACTAATCTGGATACCTCTTTTTTAGAAAAACTTCTTTTTCCAGAACCTGAAACTCTAAAAAATCTGCCTTTAAAACTATATGACTTATGTAAAACAGGAAATTACAAGCGAGTCATAAGTATAAACTTTTCGGCTGGAATACAATTTCATGAAGATTTTTACAAGAGTCTAAGTCAGGCCTGCACCAATTCTGTAATGACTTTCTGGAAAAACAGAATTACTCTTACAAAATTTGGCCGACGCTATTCCCAGAACTTATTTTCTAATCTAAAAAATCTGCAGGAAAGCTTGCCTGTAAGAAATTATTTCCATGCCATTACAAAACCTATTTTAGTTTTTGGAGCAGGTCAAAGCCTTGATTTATTTATAAAGAATACAAACCTTAACTATAAAGATTTTTTTGTACTCTGCGTTGATACAGCTTTAAAACCCCTGCTTAAACATGGAATAAAGCCTGATGGAGTCTTTCTCGAAGAAGCCCAGTCCATCATCACAAAATCATTTATTACAAATCTGAAGGATATACATTTTTTTGCAGGCTTATCATCAACGAGACAACTTTCTCACATTACAAAAGTTTCGAACATATCCTACTTCATGACAGAATACACCCAGGGCAATTTTACTGATAAACTTTATAAAGAAATACCACAACTGGAAAAAAATCCCCCCTTTGGTTCAGTTGGGCTCACTGCGGTTTATTATGCCCTCACAT